>JBLNDC010000649.1:0-3098 GCA_050261255.1 Bacteroidota bacterium | reverse complement strand
TCAAGAAATTGACAAAGAGTATTTGAAGTTAGATGTGGTAGATGCAACTTCCGATAATTATTTGATGTTGGAGAATATTCGGAAGATGACCCGTTCCTTTCTAAAGCAGGGGGAAATTGCGGAAAATGCCAAGCGGGCGCGTAATTCCGCCGGTTATTTACATGCATTTAATGAAGTTGTTCGTTATAACACCAATATTAAATGGGCCATCGATTGGCTAATAATCCGTCAACTTGAGGAGAACAGTCGCCAGTACCTGTTAATTTCAAAACGTTTGCTGAGTATCCAGCAATTTGGCCTGGCGATAATCATCACTGCCTTAGTTTTTAGCATTACTGTTACGGTTTGGACTATTTTTCAGTTTACTAAACCCTTAAGTAAACTGGTTGATGCGGCTAAGGCTATTTCTAAAGGTAATCTTGCTCCTGGTCCTTTGGAGGTGTCAACTAACGATGAGGTTGGCGTGGTGACCAAGGCTTTTAACGAAATGGTCGCAAGTATAGGCAGATTAATCAATGAAATAAAACGAAAATCCGATTTGGAAATCCGACTTCAAGACCAAGAATTACAAAACCTTTCGATGAAAAATGTATTGCGTGAGGCCGAACTTCATGCCTTACAATCTCAGATAAACCCCCATTTTTTATTCAATATGCTAAATGCCGGGGTTCAATTGGCGTTTATCGAAAATGCGGACCAAACCGGAGAATATATCGATAAGGTTTCAACGCTTTTGCGTTATAGCTTGCGGACTTTGGATACGCCTGTTACTATACAGGAAGAACTGAATCATCTTGAGACTTACTTTTTTATCCTAAAGACACGCTATGGTAAAGAGCGCTTTCAATTTTCAATCCAGGCCGATCCGGGGATCCTTAATTATCAAATCCCGCTTTTAACCCTGCAGCCGATTGTGGAGAATGCTTTAATTCATGGAATTGAGGATTTAGAAAGCGGAGGTAAAATTGAAGTGAAAGTATATAAGGAGATCGGCTTTATTTTAATTCAAGTTAGTGATAACGGGTTAGGCATGGATAGTGAAACCTTAATCCATATTCAAAAAGGGGACCATTTATCCGGTCATACTACCGGCCTCGGCCTGCATAATGTGCGCGAAAGGTTGCGCTTATTTTACGGTCAGGAAGATTTATTTACTATTCAAAGCGTCCCAAATCAAGGGACGGTAATACAGATCAGACTACCCTTAAAAGATAATCTGTAGGGAGGCTGCTAATGAAAATACTGGTAGTTGATGATGAACAGATTATGTTGGATTCAATTTGCCTGATTCTTTCTAAAGATCCCGAACTACAGGTTGAAACTGCTCATACCGGAAGGGAAGCCATTGAAAAAGCCGAGGCCTTTCGGCCTGAACTGGTTATGATGGATATTAAAATGCCCGGTATCAATGGTATAGAAGCTCTAACCGAAATACGTCGTCTTGACTCTCAAGCTATTTTAGTCATATTAACGGCTTATGAGAATTTCAACTATGCCCAAGAGGCAATTCGTCTTAATGTATATGATTATATGGTTAAACCCATTAACAAAACGAGATTACTGGAATTAATCCTCAAGGTCAAACAGCATATCACTCAAATGCGTGAAATGCGCTCGGCAGAACTGGCTTTACGGGAAAGATACAGAAAATTGTTGCCTTTCATTGAAAATGAGTTTATGTATGAGTTAATGAATGGCATTGATGAGCCTTCTTTGGCCGAATATCAAGAGTTATTAGCTACCAAATTTAGCAGGGGATTTTTTTTAGCCATTTCTTATCATGATAACTCTAATACGGCTGTTGATAATCCTATCGAGTTAAGTTATGCGATCCGCCAAAGAATGACTGATTTAGCAGAAGAGATTCGCCAATCCATCCCTTGCCTGATTGGTCCGGTAAAAACCAATCCCCTGTCGGTTTTTATTCCCATTGGCCGCGCTAATGAATCCAATCTTGAATCGATCGAGATCGCACGTAATATTTTGAAGCAATTACAAAACGGCAAAAAGGGCAGAGAGATACATATTGGTATTGGAAGAACTTATATTGCCTCATCCGAGTTGAAGCGTTCCTATCAGGAGTCGCTACTGGCCTTAAGTTATTGTGGTCAAAGGCCTATATATCATTATAATGATTTTGAAGAGCAACAGGATCAAAATTGGGAGGAGAGTTTCAATCAAGCAACCCAAGAGATTCTGGAAGCGATTAAATTCGGGAATGTTGCTAGAGTAGAAGCCTTAACCTCCCGATTGTTTGAGAAATATACTCATTTACAAGGAGAAAACAGGGATCGGCTTTACTTCCACCTGCTGGAGTTCTTGCTTGCCGCGTATCAATTCGGTAAAGATCTGAAAGATTCGAAGAATATTAGTAAATTGCTTCCCAGCTTTGAACAGATCATCGCCATATTTAAAGATAAAACCGACCTGATGGAGGTTTTCAGAGTGATTGGTCAGCGAATCGTCGCTTTAGCCTTGATTGTAAAAGATGGGCGGATCAATCAGGTAAAAGCCATTATTCATCAAGCCAAAAGTATCATTGATCAGCAATTCACTCAGCATATCAGCTTGGAAGATATTTCCCATATTGTCGGCATTAGTCCTTTCTATTTTAGCCGCTTATTCCGGGAAGAGATGGGTATCAGTTTTAGTGAATACGTTACCAAGTTGCGAATGGAAAAAGCAGGCGCAATACTTTGCCAAGGAATCTCGGTTAAGGAATGTTGTTTTTCGGTTGGTTATAATGATCCCAATTATTTTAGTCGGATTTTTCGTAAATATTATGATATGACTCCCAGCGAGTATCGGGATGAGCAGATGCAGTTGAAGGGGGAACATTTCAAATGTTGAAGAAAAGCCCAATCCTATTTTTAATCATATTGCTTTTTTGCTTCACGATATCCGGCTGTATTTGGTGGCAACAAGTAGCCAAGTCAAATCCGATCCGGTCGCACCCCATAAAAATCGGATTATCTATGGCCACTTTACAAGAGGAGAGATGGCGGCGGGACTGTGATTATTTTACCGAAAGAGTAAAAC
Source organism: Bacteroidota bacterium (assembly GCA_050261255.1). Classification (GTDB taxonomy): domain Bacteria; phylum Bacillota; class UBA4882; order UBA8346; family UBA8346; genus JAAYHS01. The sequence continues at coordinate 59 of JBLNDC010000649.1, read as the reverse complement.
AGCTGGGCGGTGAGGTGATTGCCCAAAATGCTAACAACGATGATCAAGAACAATTACAA
>JBLNDC010000648.1:0-3158 GCA_050261255.1 Bacteroidota bacterium | reverse complement strand
ATATGTTATACGGTAACTTTAAAACTATTGCAGAATTATTAGATGATGAGAAATCAATAAATGAGTATCCCAAGATATTAGATGATGAAATCAAAAAATTAGCTGATAAGGTATTTACGTCCGTAATCCCTAAGACTTTCTTAAAAGAAGAAATAGATAGCATTGATAAGATACTTAATAGGAAATATTTCAAGTTAATGGCGAAAATAAAATTTGCAACAATGAAGAAGGGGGAATTAGAATACGTACAAGATATTTCACGGAATTATTTGCAAATTTTTGCTTATGGAAAGCGATTAATTTATGAGGGCGGTTATGAGAATGGTGATTTCAATGGTGAGGGTAAATTTTTTAACGACACTGGAGAATTAAAATTCAGTGGTATCTTTAAAGACGGTATACTGATAACGGGAACTATGAAAGATTATTATCAAGGGAACTTATTAATGTATGAGGTCCAATATAGGGACGGAAATAAAACAAAAGGAAAGTTACTATACAAAACCGATAATACGAATAATAGTATTTGCTATGATGGGGAATTTAAGGATAATGAAGTTTATAACGGCTTAACGGAAATGTATTATCCTAACTATTGTCTAAGATATAAAGGTGAAGTTAAAAATGGGGAATTTGATGGAGAAGGTATCTACTATCGCAATGATGGGGCGAATACCGTTGAATATAAAGGTAAATGGCACAATGGGAATATAATTATAGGTGAACACTTTGGAGGTAAATACCAAATTAAATATTTTAAAGGGGAATTTAATAGAGAAAATGAGTGGAATGGTCAGGTTGAGTATGGGGAAAACTACGAAAATAGACGCATTAAGAAATTTAAAGGAGAAATTAAAGAAGGAGAACCATGGAATGGGAAAGGCTTAATATTTTTTACAGATGCCGAAGGAAATTCGTATAATTCAATCTTAGACGAAGACTACTCGGAGGATTATTATCCTGATGAGAACGATGATAATATTGAAGCAGATTCAAGAAAAGAAAAAATGCGTGAATTTAACGAGGTTAAATCTGAATATGGAAGATGGGAAGAATACATTCAAGCTGAATGGGAAAATGGGGTATTAAGGATAGCACAAGATGATATAATGAACAAGAACATATATTATTATAAAAACTCTGAGATTAAGAATAGTGGGAAAGATAAGTAAAGGAACCAACAACCTAGAAAGGTTGTTGGTTCTTTTCATAATGACTATTATAGGACCAAGGGTTCAAAGATAACCCCGTCCCCTTGACATCTGAATATTATCTTTGACAGCATTAATAAATTTTTCAGCATCACTCGAAGCCCCAATTGTTTGACCAATTGATAACAGTTCAAAAAATAAAAAATCCTTATACTGCAAATTAAAGGCTGGACGATTATCTAATTTTACAAACTTTTGCTCTTTTGCATCCTTCTTCCGATTAGAATCAATATGGGTTCCACCCAATTTATTGCAAACGTACTGTATTACTTCACGTCTATTTAGTTTAACTCCATCAACCACTAGTGAGGTAGACTCTAAAAACTCAGACAAGAAATACTCTCGATAGTTCTGATTCATTTCTGTGATATCGAAAAAGTTTTTTTTAGGATCAGTTATAAACGTACCTTGCCGGAATCCGTAAGTACTTGTTCTGCACCCATAAGATGCTCCACCAGCTACCGCGATATCTATCTTTTCTAAGGGGTATTCTTGACCTTTCCCAAAGATTACTGCATCAGAGTCTACCGCCATAACCCTAGGCTGCTTGTCAAAGCCGATTAATCGCCATGCCTTACCATAACAGTCATCAACTAATAGCACGCGTAAAACATTACTTGAAATTCGCAGTATTGCGTCATTAGCATAACCGCGCCAGGTTTCTCTTAAATATAATAGGTTTTCATATACCGGTTTTATTAAATAGATGTCAGCTGAGTCCATCTGCACCTCAACCTTTGATTTTACTTAATAATAGTTTGTGCTAATTTACTAAAATTTGCAAGGCCTGTCACCAATACTGCACCAAATTGACATAACAAAAGGGTCCGTCTTTTTGCGAACTCTTGTCTTCTCTGGTTGGGATAAGCGGGATCGGCCTGGCCGCTGAATGCCATTTAAGCGTTCTCCCAGCTGGTTTTCGGAGACGGCAATGCCCAATGTTCAGCCTTAAAGGGTAATATGCATTCCGGTTTTGGTGGGATTTGCAAGGCCGCGGATCGCCTCCAACAACCAAATCCCGAAATGATAAAGAACCCGCGAATTCCACGGGTTCTTTGTGTTATGTGGGGAGGTTTGTGGAGGGGATAAAACGTTTTCTCTAACGGCGTTGTCAATTTCCTTCACTTAAGAGGGGAATAAGTATATCGATAGAGTTATTTAAACGTATTAATATTGGAGCATTGTGGCTGGATGCTCCCCAGAAAAGTATTCCGTGGGAGACTTTGACTAGAAAGTGATAGGCTGATACTGTTATGGGGGTATGGTAAATTTAAAAAACCACCCGAGAGGTGGTTGAAGTTAGGCCATTGCCATAATATTAAGCATGCAAGGTCCTATTGTGTTAAATTTGGGCGATCCAACGTCGATGTTCTGGTGGAAAAATGTTGCGGCTGGTTTTCCTTCCTCTATTGGGCGGCACAAAGATACAAGCTGAAAACCAAAATGCGTGGTGAACCCTAGTTGTAAGTCACCTCCAATTGTTGAGAATGCCTTATCTCTGATTACTCTTTCAATCACATTCTGCGGAGCTCTCCACCATTTTATATTTTTTTCGGGGAGGGTAAGCCGGGCATCTTCGATAAGCTTAGCAATTTCTGACTTGTGATCTCCTAGGAGGTGAACCGTCTGATCATCTGAAAAATCAATTTTGGAAACGTTAACTTGTATCGGACCGATTCCAGGGGCAGGAGAAAGATGGAAAACCTGGAATTCGCTTTTTTTTACGCAATAACCGCTAATTGCGACTTCGCACACAGGCGGAGTCCCTTGCACCATTGTCATTTGGTGTTCTTGAATTAAATGTTCAAGCAGGTTCTTTGCGAAGTTCGCAACGTCTTCCATGGAAGGGATTTCTCGTTGCTGCGTAGGAGAGGTTAGATTTCCTAGAAAATGACTAAGCAGTGCATGAAGATTTAATCCCATTAAAGAACTGCCAGCAAAAGAAAA
>JBLNDC010000647.1:0-2526 GCA_050261255.1 Bacteroidota bacterium | reverse complement strand
TATTTACCTTACTAGGTCCGTCCGGTTGCGGAAAAACCACCACCCTCCGTTTGATTGCCGGCTTTTACCAACCGGATGGCGGGGAGATTCGTTTTAACGACCGGGTGGTTAACGCAATCCCTACCGCTCAACGTGGTATTGGAATTGTCTTTCAGAATTACGCTCTCTGGCCCCATATGACTGTAGCGCAAAACATAGCCTATGGTTTAAAAATAAAAAAGATGGATTCGGGGGAGATCCGCAAAAAAGTAGCGGACGGTTTGGAAAAAGTCGGCCTTACGGGTATGGCCAATCGCTATCCGGGACAACTTTCCGGCGGTCAACAACAACGAGTGGCCTTGGCCAGGGCTTTAGTGCTCAACCCCGAAGTTTTATTACTCGACGAGCCTCTTTCCAATCTAGACGCTAAAGTACGGATGAAAGTCCGGGCGGAGATCCGCCAAATTCAACAAGATTTGAAGATTACCACCATCTATGTTACCCATGACCAGGAAGAGGCTTTGACCCTGTCAGATCGGATTGCGGTGATGCGCGAAGGATTGGTCGCGCAGGTCGGGACGCCGAAAAGCCTTTACGAACGACCGGACAATACCTTTACCGCTCATTTTATCGGGACCAATAACTTGCTCGAAGGGACCGTAATCGAAAGGAATGGGGATGATACCTATCAGGTGGATACCAAGATCGGAAAGTTGAACGGAATTTCGGTTAAAAGCTTGGAACTTGGCTCTCAATGCACGGTAGCCATCCGCCCTGAAAATATCGATTTTAACGGCGAACATGCCGTAAATGGGAATAACATCATCTCCGGTAAGATCTATTTTGCGTCATATCTTGGTAACATTTTGCGTTATGATGTTCAAACCCCCTCCGGAGTGCTAATCAAAGCGGACGTCAGGGATCCTTGGCATCATCAATTGTTAGGCGCCGGAACCAATGTTTGCCTACGGGTAATGCCCAGTTCTTGCTTGATTATCGGCGACCGGATTAATTTCAAGGATGAGTCTCTGGCAGCGGGGGGTGAAGCCCGATGAAACCCGCTCAACTGAAAGCCGGATCATTATTTGTGGGAAAATCCCCCTGGAAATGTCCTTTTAAACAAGCAGGATGGAAGATAGTCCCGATTTACCTTTTTCTAACAGTCTTTGTAATCATTCCGTTATTGAAGATTTCAGTCGATACCTTTCGGACGACTGAAGGCCAATTTACTTTCGAATATATCCGTTCTTTCTTCAGCGACCCATACTATCTGAAGGCGCTGGGCAATTCCATGTTATTGAGTTTTTATGTAGTACTCACTACGACCATATTGGGGTTTTGTTGCGCTTATTTTTTGATCAGGTACGATTTTTTGGGCAAAGGGCTCTTTTCGTATTTGTCTTTTTTTCCGATAATTATGCCGCCCTTGGTGGGTGTAATGGGTTTCATCTTTATTCTCGGCCGTTCCGGAACGGTCAACACCATTTTGATGGATTATTTCGGGTTGATGCAACCCTTGAATTTCATCTATGGCTGGCATGGAGTTTTATTGGTCGAAACCTTGCACCTTTTTCCAATGATCACTATCAATATCGTGGATTCCCTCGGTAAAATCGACGCATCATTGGAAGAGGCGGCCGAGAGCGTCGGTTCCATCGGGTTGAGACGATTGAAAGACATTACCTTCCCTTTGACTACACCCGGTTATATTAGCGGAGCTTTACTAGTCTTCATGTGGGCCTTCGCTGATTTTGCCACTCCGTTGGTTGTAGGTGTCCAGGACCTTTTAGCGACCCAGGCTTATTTAAACATCGTTCAATTCGTAGATCGCCGTCTTTTCCAGATGGGAATCGTGATCGGGGTCTTCATGATCTTTCTGTCAATCGTCTTTTTATTTCTTGCCAATAAATATTTGGGGTTGAAAGATTACGCCACCTTGTCTTATCGTTCCGTGGAACGAAAAAAATTAACCGGTTTCGCCGGTTTTATCGTCCCGGCCTTCTTCATAGTGACCTTGGGTTTAGCTTTCATTCCCTATCTTGGGGTGACTTTAGCCGCATTCGGAAAAGCCTGGGCGATGACTCCTTTTCCGGTCCAATATACGCTCAATTATTTTACCAGAGTGATTGTGGAAACTCCCAAATATATTATTAACACTTTTGTTTACTGTAGTTTGGCCGTTATTCTATGTCTCGCCTTTGGGATCCCCATCGCCTGGATCTTAAGCCGGACCAAAATGAAGGGCCGTTGGTTTCTGGATTCCTTAATCACGTTAATTCTGGCTTTACCGGGAACAGCTTTGGGTATCGCTTATATCCGGTCTTTCAATGCACCGGTCTTTGGTGTTAGTTTGGCCTCAGTTTGGATTATCATGCCCATTTTACTGGCGGTCCGTCGTTTGTCATACACGGTAAGGAGCACCTATAGTTCACTGCTGGTAGTCCATGAGTCCATGGAGGAAGCGGCGCGGAGTGTGGGCGCATCTCCCTGGAAGGTATTTCAAGACATTACCCTGCCTCTAATTTGGAAGGGTGTCTTGGCCGGGGC
>JBLNDC010000646.1:0-2507 GCA_050261255.1 Bacteroidota bacterium | reverse complement strand
ATCAATTTAATTGTTTTATGTTTCAACAACCGTTCTTCAATTTCTAAAGAGTAGTCATATTTGTCCCCATGCCTGATTTTCTGGATATAAAGGTAATTCCGGACATGTTCGGTTTCTTCCCGGATGGTGATTAGCTCTTGCCCCTGACTGAGGCTAATCCGGAAGAATTTGCCCAACGCCTCCACGGTATTGATTACGTCCTCATTTTTATTGGTTTCCAAGAGGCCGATGATTAGGTCAAGGGTATTGTAAATGAAATGCGGTTTGATTTGCTCTTGAAGAGCGGTCATTTCGGCCTGTCTCAGTTTGGTCTGCTCCTGGACGCTTTGATCCATCAACTGGCGGATCCGGGCTAACATTTGGTTAAAAGATTCACCCAATTGTCCAATCTCATCCGTAGTACGAATTTCAACGTTAGTGGATAGATCCTCCGAAGCCCGCCCCATTGACTGTTGCAGCTCTTTTAAAGGATTAGTGAGCAAATTGGCAAAATAAATTGAGGTTATGGTCAGGACCACAATAGTGATTAGGATAATCATCAAGGAAAGCCCGGTAATTTTATGCATCTCCCGAGCCAGCTCCGACCGGTTTGAGAGGCCGATAATTCTCCAATTGGCCGGGGTAAAAGTCTTAATCGCGATCATTTGATTACCGGGCCCCATCTTGGTTGTAAAACCTGGTTTCCAGTCGGTGATTGATGACTCTCCTAATAAAACCCCGATACTTCTTCCGATTAAACCCGGTTTCGGATGATAAATGATCCGGTTATGCTCATCAACCAGCATTATGTAGCCTGTTTTGCCAAGCCGGATATTACCGCAAATCCGGTTCAGAAGTTCCACATCCACATCAATGCACATCATACCCAGGAAATTGTCATAATCTCCGTGGATAGCGCTGCCGACTGAAAAAACATACCCTCCTAACCAGTCCGGATGAGGCCCCCAGATTGCGGTTTTGTCATCATTGACTGTTCGGTTAGCCAGAGTTTGGAATAATTCATTTTGGGAAAGATCGGTATGAGTAGTACCGTAACAACCAACCGTTACTCCGCCTAATGTTGTAATAGTAACATCCCGTAATTCTGTTTTAAAATGCCTGATATTATTGAGGTTTTCCCATAAACGGAAAGTGAATTTCCGATTGCCTTCAATATCACCCGCTAAGCTAAGTTTGATAAATTGAACATTATAATAATCATTCCTTAATTCTAGTATCCTTACCAAATCGCTTATATAAATCTCGAGGTTTCGGTCTACCCGATCAATAACCTCACTGGTGTATGATTGAATATTACGTTGTAATATATCAAGATATACCCGATAGGAAAAGAACGCCAAAATAATCATAGGGATGGTACTGAGGATTACAAATGATAAAATAAATTTGGACCGTAACGATCTAAATTTAAAGGGATTAAATATATTATGCAACCTGGAATATACGGTATTAACAAGATTCATTTCATTTCCCACGGCTTTTTCTCTTTTAATAGTTGATCAAAATTTGATTGGTCCGCCAATTCCAGCCCGGTATCGATGTACTCTTTCGGAATTTGGCGGCCTTTGACGGCGGATACTAAATAATTGACGGTAAGCTCCCCCATTTTACGAAAATCTTGTCCGACCAAAGCCTGGAAAAATCCTTTTTTGGCAGCTACCAGTACCGGATGGAAAGTATCCATGGAAACGGCAATGCCACCCTTGTTACACCACTCCTGATAAAGGGGCAATGATTCGGTTGGCCCGAAAAAAGCCCATCCGCCGGAAAAATAAAACACATCGGTTTCCGGGTGTTGTTTGATATAAGATTCAACTACTTTAGCTCCAGTGCTGGTATCGTCATCGCAAGCCAGTAAGGCCACATAATTCAGATTGATTTTACCAGCGACCGCTTCTTTAAAACCGCGAATCCTTTCGTTTAAATTATGCGCCTCGATTCCACCCGTTAGAATCGCCGTCCGTAAATTCTTTTTAGCCAAACCTCTGGCGGTCACAATTTTAACCATTGCTTCCCCACAGGCCCAACCGGCTTTGTAATTATCGGTACCGCAATAAAAAATGCGTTTACTGTCGGGACAATCCGCATCAATGGTGGCTACTTTGATACCGGCGGCAACCGCCTTATCGATCACCCTCCGAATCTTCTCGGGATCACTGGTGCTAATAGCAATTCCATCAACTTTTCGCCAGATCAACCCCTCGATGATTTTCACTTGGGCATCAGGATCGACTTTAAACGGCCCGACCCATTCCAAATTGACCTTAAGTTTTCTAGCCGCCAATTCGGCTGTTTCTTTGGCATCGACGAAAACTGGATTATCCAATGATTTAGGAACGATTGCGATAGTAAGAGGCCTAGTCATGTGGTAAAAAGAATTGGAAACGGGTTTAGAGCCGTTCTTAGCAACGACTATGATATTAGCTGAAAAAGGTAAAGAGAACAGAGATAAATTGAAAGCCATCCAAAGAAAAAAAAATGCCAAACTTTTGCGACGACCTTTCAAT
>JBLNDC010000645.1:0-4929 GCA_050261255.1 Bacteroidota bacterium | reverse complement strand
ATGTCAACTTCCAATACCCCAATCAATTCATTGGATATTACAGGCGTAATCCTTTCATATAAAGGAACGACAATATTCTTATTTTGCTTAGGATTAATATTACCAGTGACATCATAGTACTCTTCCGCTTTTTTGATATTACCCCAAATGATCTTTTTCCGGGAAGCGGTTATCGTTTTAAAATAATCTTTTTCAGCGATCCGATCAATCGAATAAAGAATGTCATATGCTTCCTTAGTCGATTTGTTACTGGTATAGATCCTGATTTTATAAAATTGGTTCGGATATAAATGCTTGATATTGATCAGTTTGTTTTGGACATTATAAATAAAATTATTGACTTCGTTGGGACTGAATGAAAAATCGTTATCCAAAAAGGCCTGAAATTCGCTGCTAAATACAATTTCTTCCGCGATATTCTCGGCGTTCTTAATCGTATAAAGAATATTCTGTTTCAACTGGAAGATTCGTTCACTGACACTCCGGTCCGATTGCTGTTCAATTGATAGAACCATATTCCGGTATTGGGTAATGCCGATAAAGACTGTCGGGACCATTAAAAGGAGAAAATAGATTAAAGTAAATTTCCACGATATACTTAAGCCTTTAAGCTTTTTTAAGGCCATTGCATCATATCCTTATCAATTAATAATATGTAAATATTTAAAAATACTGTAAATTAGACCATAAATAAAAAATCCCGGCAGGTACCGGGTCCATAAATAGTCAATTTTTTGGAGAAAATTACAAGGAAAAGACAAACTAGTGGGAAAATAATTGAATGGTCTTGTGGAAAAGTATTAAATACTCTATATTCGCGGTAAAATCTATATTACCTTTTTCGATGCTTTTTTGCTATCTACCAATTCCATACAATATCGTATATTGAATATTGGCATCCCGGGTAAAAGCTCACCTAAACGGTTGGCTTGACTCGGAACGGCCGGGCAGTAACAAAAAATACGGTAACGTTTAAACCGCTTCCAAAAAGCTGTATTGGGCGGAGTAAAGTTTCCAATAAGCCCCTTTTTTCCTTAGCAACTCCTCGTGAGTTCCCCGTTCGACAATGATACCGTGATCGATAAATAGGATCTGGGTTGCGTTTTTGATGGTCGATAGCCGGTGGGCGATGATGAATGAAGTCCTTCCCTTGAGCAATCTTGCCATCCCTTGTTGAAGGGCCAGTTCGGTCTGGGTATCTATGCTGGAAGTGGCTTCATCCAAAATCAAAATCCTGGGATCAGCCAGCAACGCCCGGGCAAAGGAGATCAATTGCCGTTGACCGACGGATAGGCGCGATCCCCTTTCATTCACTTGCGTAAAATAACCTTCCTTCAGTCCCGTGATAAAATCATGAGCCTTCACCGCTTTGGCCGCGGCGATAACCTGTTCGTCGTCGGCATCGAGTCTCCCGTAGCGGATATTATCCATGATGGTGCCGGAGAAGATGAAAGTATCCTGCAACATTACTCCCATCTGGCTCCGGAGTGATTCCAGCGTTACCCGGCTGATATCGTGGCCGTCAATCAGAATGCTGCCGGCGGTCAAATTGTAGAATCTGCTAATCAAACTGATGATTGTGGTTTTACCAGCCCCGGTAGGGCCTACCAGGGCGATGGTATCACCGGGATTCACCGCAAAATCAACATGTTGCAGCACCGGTTCCCCGGCATCATACCGGAAGCTCACATCCTTGAACTCGACTGCACCTTCTACCGGGGGTAGCGCCCCCGCATCCGGCATATCGATAACTGTGGGTTTTTCATCCAAAGTCTCGAAGATTCGTTCCAGGTAAGCGGTAGCCGTGACGATACTGTTATAAAAGTTGGCAATCGTAGTAATCGGGGCCCAAAACCTCCAAATATATCCAACGAAAGCCACCAGTACCCCAACCGTAATCCCTTTGCCGATCCAGCCGATTCCCACGATATACACCATACAGGCTGCGGTTACCGAAACGCTGTCGATAATCGGCCACAGCAAAAAGTTTATCTTCACAAAATGCATCCAGGCCTTCCGGTAGATGATGCATAAATTCTCAAATATCTTTAGATTCTCCCCTTCCCTGGCAAAAGACTGGGTGACCTTCATGCCGCAGATGCTTTCATGAACATAGGCGTTTAAATTGGACTGTTTTCTGCTTACCGTCTGGGAGGCTTTCCGCTGGGCATTTTTGATCGCCCCAATCGCCAGGGCCAGCACCGGCATCCCGGCCAGGCACAAAAGGGTTAATCGGATATCGATCATCAACATGAAAGCGATGATTACTATCAGGCCGAATGAATCGGTGATCAGGTTGATGAGTCCGTTGGACAACAGATCACTGAGGGAATTGACATAGTTGATCACCCGGACTAAAATTTTGCCGTGGGGGCGGCTGTCGAAAAAGGCAAACGGCAATTCCTGAAGATGGGTGAAGAGATCCTTGCGGATATCCCGGATTACACTTTGGCCAATGACGGTCATGGTCCTGATCCGGTACTTCATGCAGATTCCGCTCACTACTAATGCCGCCAGGTATCCAAGGGAGAGCCAGATCAATCCGTTAATGTTCTGCGCCGGGATCATCTGATCAATGGCTATTTTAGTAAGATAAGGCCCCGCCAGAGTCAAGACGCTGGCGATCAGCATCAATATTATGACTCCAAAAACGGTCATCTTGTAGGGTTTCATATAGCCGAGCAGTCTCTTGAGATGCTCGATGTTGAACTCGCTTTCCAGCTCTTCGTCGATATCAAATTTGTTCCTGGCCAACTATATCACCTCGGCGCCGTAGATATTGTCGAAATCGCCGTACTGGTTGACAAAAACGCTGTAATAATAACCTTTCTTCCGCAACAGTTCATTGTGTTTCCCCTCTTCGATGATGTGCCCGTTATTCAGCACCACGATCTGATCGGCGTTCTTGACCGAAGAGATCCGGTGGGCGATGATGAGCGTGGTACGCCCGTGGGCAAGGCTCTTCAGCGTCTGTTGAATTTCCTGCTCGGTCTCCAAATCCACGCTGGAGGTGGTATCATCCAAAATCAAAATTGACGGGTTCTTTAGTAAAGCCCGGGCCAGGGCGATTCGCTGCTTTTGCCCGCCCGAAAGTCCGACTCCACGCTCACCGATGATGGTGTCGTATCCTTCGGGGAAATTATGGATGAATTCCGAGACTTTAGCGGCATCCGCCGCCCATTCGACATCCTTAAGCGGCGCATTGGGCACCCCATAAGCGATATTCCCTTCAATGGTATCGGAGAAAAGGAATATATCCTGCATGGCCAGGGCGATGTTCTCCCGCAGCGACTTTAGATCCAGCTTACGAATGTCGACTCCGTCGATGAGTAGCTCCCCGGAAGTGCAATCGTAGAAACGGCCGATCAGATTAACCAGTGTCGATTTCCCCGAACCGGTGGGCCCGATAATTGCTACGGTCTGACCGGGTTCTATTTTCAGATCAATATCTTCTAAAACTTCTTCAGTTCCATAACTGAAACCGACCTTTCGAAATTCGATACTCCCTTCCAGTCGGGTTTTAACTATAGGAAGCGGCGCATTCTTGATCCGCGTCTCGGTATTCAGCAGCTCCATCAGTTTTTCGCCGGAGGCCGAAAACCGCTGAATATCGTTCATGAGCCAACCTGACATGCGCATCGGATTGTTAATCGCCCAGACAAAACTATTGAAGGCCACCAGTTCCCCCATGGTCAAGGAACCTTTGATAACCATGATTCCTCCGGCGAGGATGATCACTACCACCAACGCGCCGGCCATCGAGTCCAACACCGGCAGGTATTTCTCCCACACCTTGGCGGAGTCGATGTTACGCTCTTTATAGGCATTGTTTTCCCGGGAGAATTTCTCAATCTCATACCGTTCCTTGGCGAATGCTTTAACCACCCGGTTACCGCTGATGTTCTCCTGAACAACCGAATTAAGGCGCGATAGTTGTTCACGGATGGCAAAAAAGGTCGGTTTGACCTCCTTGGAGAGTTTAATGTTGAGATAGCCGGAGAGTAACGCTATGGGAAGCAAGATCAAGGCAATCCGATAATTGATGGTGAATAGCATGACGATGGCAAAGATGAATAATGTAACGTTTTCAAAAACATTGTAAATTACCCAGGCCACAAAATGTCTGACCATGTCGGTATCGCCGGTCAGCTTGTTCATAATGTCGCCGGTCCGGGTTTTATCAAAAAAGTCGAAATCCAAATGCTGCAGCTTGGAATAGATCTTGACTTTGATATTGAAGAGCAGCGATTGGGAGATGTTTTCAAAGTTCATCTGAAACGTGTAGCGCAATACGGACCGGAGCAATGTGGCACCAATCATCGCCGCCAGAAACCCCATTAACAGCCGGTACTCCTTGCCGATGATCACCCGATCCACGATGGCGCCGGAAATATTAGGATTAACCATGGCCAGTGCCGAACAGATCAACACCAGGAACAGCCCCAGGGCCATTCGCAACCGGTACCCCTTCAATTCATTCCAGATCCATTTGAAGGCCACAAATGTCCCTCCCAAAATATTGATAATTCGATTATACTATGAAAATTCGTTCGGAAATGGAAATAAAGGTTAACAGGGTGTTAAAAAGGAAAAGTGAAGATCATTCGACCAGCTAACTCTCTCAGCCTGCGATGGTCAACCATACAAAATTGCGCGTAAATAATTTTTGAAGATAACCTGACCGACCGCTAAAACAGTACAATTTGGTTAAAATAAGAAATGTTTTCGACCACGGAGATAAGGAGATTAAGGAATGGATCAGCACCTTATCAAGAACATCGACTTTCAAAAGGCAATACTCCTGGAAAATCTGGTGGAATATCAAACCGGCCAAGTCGTCAGCCGTACCCTGGCTCAAGGCAAAACGTTGAGCCTTACCCTATTCGCCTTCGACAAAGGAGAAGAGATCAGCACTCACTCTTCGTCCGG
>JBLNDC010000644.1:0-2870 GCA_050261255.1 Bacteroidota bacterium | reverse complement strand
AGTGAGACGGAGAACAACTACACGATTGAAGCGGATTTACCGGGTTTCACCAAAGAGCAAATTGACATAGCTTTTCAAGAAGGAAACTTGACTATCTCCGCCAAACGGGATGAAGTCAGCGAAGAGAACAAAGGTAATTACCTGCGTAAAGAACGCCGGACCGGCCAGCTACTTAGAACCTTTGTATTCGACAATGTAGACACCGACAACGTTAAAGCCGAATACAAAGATGGGGTTCTAAAAATTGATCTCCCTAAAAAGGAGGTGAGGCCTACCGAAATCCGTAAGATTGAGATCAATTAAAATTTATTCGGCTTGAAAGACTGAGGGAAACCTCAGTCTTTCTCATTGCGACTTACATCTTACCATCGGCTGGAATGCTTGTATCACAATTTTAATCGCCAACGAAACACTACCCGCCTGCTTTAGCAGTTCCTTATAATCAAAAGCCGATTGGTAACCGGGCAGTCCGATCATCTGAACCCTTTTTCCTAAAGCTATCGCCAGTCCACAGAGAAAAGCATACCTAGCATTTACTTCTTGGGCATTATCCCACGAAGGACTAACGAACAATGCCGCCACGTTTTCAACTTGGGTTAAGGCTTTTAGATACCAAGATAAAATCTGAGAACGGTCTTCATTCCAGTCGTCAATTAGAGTATTGCGGTGAATTTCACGAAAAGCCGTCAGAGCCGCTATCGCAATTTCGTGATTAGTTATTCCTTTCAAAAAAAGAGCACCCGCTGAAATAATCGGAATCTCAATCTCGTACATTTCGATCTCGGGCCGTCCCCAAAAAGAATCGGGGCCATAGGTCCGAATCGAATCCACAAGTTCAGCCGTGTTTTGCACTGAATTAATCTGTAATCCGGTAAGCATTTCAATCTTTTCGAGATCCCTATTGCGGTCGCTTTCCGAATTCCCCTGAATGAAAAGGAGCAATCGCTTCCGTTTTCCAAAAGCATACCCCGTTTCAAACAAGACATTAGGGTTGAGTCCGGAGAGATCAGCCAGTAAATATTGTGATTCTTCAATTTGTTTAAGGATATTCACAATAATCCGGGAACTATCTCTTTTGATTGCCCTCCAAGTATTAATCCGCAATTTGGAATTGCTTTTATTATGTAATTGTACTGCTTGTTCAATGATGTCGGCCTGTACTTTATCATGGCTTGAATAGGCAAAGAATCCCTGATAGGTTTGGGGGACTTGTCTTATTTGGTGCATCGATACAGCCCTCCTTTTTGGTGATAATTACAACGGATATAACTTAAATGCCATCCGAACCAAAACCTCACCAAACAGAATGCCAAATCACTTTCAAATCACCACAACCTATACAAACCATACCCCGGCGTGATTCAGTTAAGAAAGAAAAAATAAAACAACATATTTGAGCGGCCCGGCGATTATATTTTTAGACTTAGATTTGCATTAGCCCCGTAGCTTTGCGTCCCCTGTTTTCACCGGTTTTGGATCTTCAAATAGTTGTCTCAACGGAATTAATTTACCACGCGGACAATTAATTGTCAAATTATGTAAATCGTTAGATAAATTGTAAAATTCAGCAAAGTTTTTCCCTTGCCTATCTTTGCTCTTTATTTCTTCATAATGCTCCTTAAACAATTTTTCATTGTGGATCCGGCCGACTATATCGTACATCCTCAACTCGATTTTAGGTTTACTACAGTTGGTTACTATAATAAAAACCGGCTTAAAAGGATATCACTATCTTGGGAGGATTGATTTGATGGGAAATATTATTTTTAAAGCATCCGTTTCCTGGATGGGAAAAGGAGTCTATTGCGAGGGAGGGACCCGCAACTTTACGGTAGGAATCGACGAAACTCTCGAGTTAGGCGGAGAGAACAAAGCGATGAACCCAGTAGAAATGCTTCTTTGCTCTCTTGGTGGTTGTATGTGTATTAGCGCCGCCTCCTTCGCCAAAAAATGCAACGTAGAATTAAAAGGCTTCTCAGTTGATTTAGAAGGAGACCTTAACCCCGATGGTTTTTTAGGCAAAGATCCTAATGTCCGGGTAGGCTACCAACAAATCCGATATCTGCTAAAGATCGACTCTCCCTCACCCCAGGAGAATATTGATAAATTAATTCAATTGATCGAGGAACGCTGTCCGGTGTCGGATAGCTTATGTGGTGTCGAAGTCATTGCTAAAGACGCAGTTTTAGTTTAATTAATGTTGAATAAATAAGTACGATCATTAATAGACCTCTTAACAAGAATTTGTACGAACCTAGGGAAAACTCAAAAAAACACTAAACTCCATGTAATTAAAGGCTCAATCTAAAATCAAACTCCAAATATTGACTTGTTGTTTTAACGATGTTAAAATATAATTAACTAAATGTTATCTTTTTATTTAGGATGTACATACATTAGTTAGCAATCTACTAATTATTCCGTTGATATGCTGTATTTAAGATTTATTATATATTATCCAATTTAAAAAAACGTTTTTCTTTTTGTGTGATCATGTTTTATCATGTTATGCGTACTTAAATAAATAATGGGCACCCAAGAATCTCAACGCCCCGGGAAAGGTTCTCCCCACCGCGTATGGTTGCGAGATTTTGAGGGATATTTATATTTTAGATTGTACATTCAACTATTTAAATGGTACGTTTAAATCTGAAAAAGATGTTGTTTTTCGCCTAATTTCGACACAAACAACTTTTCGAGTTTACTTGTAGATGTTTTTGAGATTTGAAAGGAGGGGATCGGCCAAAATTATTGTTTCTCGTTCTATTTTAGTTTAAATTTTAAGGAGGTACGGTATTGAGCAAGAATGTTTCTCGTAATTTGATTGTGACTTTAATTATTTGTTTTTGTCTTTTAGCCGCAATAGTGCC
>JBLNDC010000643.1:0-5519 GCA_050261255.1 Bacteroidota bacterium | reverse complement strand
GACTACTGCGGTAAATAGCGTTCAGCCGGGTGATACCATTCGTGTAACCGCTAACATCTCTTCCGGTATTTCGATTAAGAATAAAACCGCTTCCGAGTCCAATCCGATTTACATAGTAGCCGCCAATCCGCAACAAACCACTTTATACTCCCTGACGGTGGATAATTGCCAAGGGATAGTAGTGCAAGGATTCAAATTTGGACCGAATACTGCGGGTGTCCTGATGAAAGTAGTTAATTCCAAATATATCAAGATTCTCAGGAATTATTTCGACCATAACAACATCAGCACCAGCCAGTCAACAATCGTAACCACCCAAGCCAGCCAATATATTGAAGTGGCTTATAACCTCTTCGACCGTAAAAATGTCGGCACCGTCTCCGGAAGTTATATTAAGACCCAATATGACGCGCCGAATGTAACCAAGAACATGTATATTCACCATAACCACTTCAAAAATATTGTACCGATGCCTTCGGGTGACACTTTTGACGGTGACTCCGATCGGGAAGCTATCGTCTTAGGTATCTCCAGTACGCAGGATATCATGACCGATCATATTATTGAGTATAATCTTTTTGAAGACTGCGACGGTGAAAATGAGATCATTACCGTTAAAACCAGCCGCAATATTATTCGGTACAATACCTTTAAGAACTGCTTGGGGTCAGTCTCCGTCCGTTTCGGAACTCAAACCGAAGTCTACGGAAACTTCTTTATCGGTGTTGGAGCTTCCGCTTCGATAAACGATCCAAACTACGAGACCGGCGGCATCCGAGTATATGGAAGCTATCATAAAGTTTACAACAACTATATGCAGGGACTAACCGGAACCAGTTACCGCGTGCCGCTTTGTCTCGACGGCGGCGATACCTCCGACAGTAGCGGCGGCGATGGTCATGAACGGCCAACTTATTGTGAGTTCACAAATAACACTATTGTTAACTGCGCTTGGGGCATTGGAGTCGGAACTCACTACAGCCTTTCACCGCAGAACTGCAAGATTTCAAATAACATCATTTCCAATAGCCAGAATCAGCTTTTCGTCCTAACACGCTGCGATTCAACCAACACTTTTGAAGGAAACATTGCCTGGCCGACCGGTTCGGCTAGCTTGGGAACTAGTAAGACACAAAATGAGATCTGGCAAACCAATCCCTATTTAACCACAGTCGGTGATTTACAGAAACTGACCAGTACAAGCCCTGCCATTAATTATAGTAAAGGTTCATACACCTATATAAATGATGATATGGACGGGCAATCCCGGATGAGCGTCAATGACGCCGGCGCAGATGAATATTCGACCGCTCCGGTAACCCGTAGGCCGCTGACATCAGCCGATGTCGGTTATAACGCTCCTTAATTGAAATATGATAAGCTACTAACTAATGGAATAATAATGTAAAAGTAAGATTATAACTGTAATTAGGAACTAACCCCTATTACCTATATGGAGGCCATCTCGGCCCCCTTTTTTTTAATCAGTTAGCAATTTGGGTACTGATAATAAATGCTTGGCACAGGCAGCCATACTGTCGGTGTTATTGAGGTCTGAGCCTCTGAGTTCCTTAATGGCTGCCGTCCCAAGCAAACTATTAGTCGGTTTTTCCCGATCTTTTCATGTCCCACCCTTTGCTAGGGTACGGGACATTCTTGATGGGCGCGCTATTTTTTTGAACCGAAATCCAATTAAGCCTTAATTCATTTCTATTGGCGCTCTGTTTCAATACATCAATCACTTCTTTTTTGGGTGAGGCATAGATAATCGGGATATCAATTTCTCCCAATTCTTGTCTTACCGGCCACGCCAGTTTTTCTTCCTCAATGTTAAATTCCGCATTTACCCCTGTTTTATTGCCTCTGGCATCAAGCCTAATCCACTTCTTGACACTATATAAGTAAACTCCATTAAGTCCATGCAATTCTAATAAATTTGGGTCATCGTTCGAGATTAACCATTGATAGCAAAACCCGGTTGGAATATTCAAATATCTTAATATTGCGGCTAACAAATGGGCTTTTGCGCAGCAAATTCCATGTTTATGAACCAACACTTCGGAGGCCTTACAAGTTACAGTATCCGCCTTAATATCTCCGGAGTGGGCTATTTCATCCCTAACATACTCAAATACTCTTTTGACTAATTCGATGTCATTACCACATTCTCCGGTTAATGATAAACCGATGCCGATAATATTAATATTATTGAAATCGATAACCTCAGTTAATCGAAGATACTCTTGAATATTTTGCGTTTCCAATAAAAGTTCCATTTAATTAACTCCAAAAAATTATACCCAGTCATTTTACTATGGTTTAAGAAAAATCCACGATTATTCCCCTTTTATTTCCTTGAACTTTCACATTAGACCTCTGCAGTTTTTTCAGTGCCTTCGCGCTCCCTGGTCAATAAGATCACAATCAGACACAGAGTTTAAAAACTCATTTTCAACTTTCATGCGTCACGGAAAAGCTGACCGGACAACTATTATTAAAAATACGCTACCTATGTTCCCATTATTACAGTAACTTCATTCTCATCTTTCATCTTCGCCGCCGGGATTAGGTCGCCCTCAATTGCTTCACCGTTGATGATAATCTTCAGGACTCCTTTTTGGTTCCCGGTAGAGTTGACAACCCGAATCTTTAGTAATTTACCGCGAAACACCCGTTCCATGGTGAACTCCTTCCAGTTGGATGGAATACAGGGGTCAATTCGTAATCCTTCATAGTCGGGTTTAACTCCCAAAATACCTTCCACCGCTGCCACTTGAACCGTGGATGCGGTACCGGTCAGCCAATGAACATGAGCCCGCCCATGAAATGGGCTTTCCTTTCCTTCGGTAAACTGACAATGGATATAGGGTTCAGCCTCCCGGATTTCGGCGCGCTCATTCATCTTGGCCGGATTACAGTTGTTGTAGTATTGATAAGCCCGATCACCCCTGCCTAACATCGTCTCGGCTAAGATTGCCCATCCTTGAGGCTGAGAAAAGATCCCCGCGTTCTCCTTAGTGCCCGGCAAGAATAAAATCATCCGGAAAACCGGTAAACCCCGTCTTGTAAACGCCGGACTCATCAATTCAATTCCATGTTCAGTGTTTAATTCTTCATATACCTTATCCATTGCGATTCTGCCTTGATCGCCCCGGGCAGCACCGCTGATCACCCCATAACATTGGGGATTTAACCATAGATTCGCTTCCTCATTTTGCTTGGATCCTACTATATAACCGTCTTTAGTGAAAGCCCGGACAAAACGGTCGCCTTCCCAAGCGTGTTTCTGCAAATTTTCCCCCAATTTCGTCCAATTTTCCGCGGCCCAAAGCACATCTTCAGCCTTTTCTTTAGCCTTCGCCAGTTCGACAAATACACCCAAAGCCAAATATAGCTGTAATGAGGCAAAGACCGATTCGCCTTCTTCCTCCAGGCGAAGGCAGTCGTTCCAATCCGCTTCCAAACCCAACACCAGTCCATGATCTCCTAAATGCTCCAAACTAAATTGGAGCGCTCTTTTTAAATGTTCATATACTGTTCCTTGGTCTTGATCCGCAAAAGGAATTACTTCATCTAAGAATCCCCAGTCCCCGCTCTCCTTTAAATATTGCGGAACCGTTTGAAATAGCCATAACGCATCGTCGCAGCGATACTCTTCCGGTTTAGGAGGTGTTGCTTTTCCCGGCTGGTGATCGAAACGGACCAACGGCATTCCGCCACCGTTCGACACCTGGCCGGAAATCATATAAACCAAACGCTGCTTGGCGGATTCCGGTTCAAGGTGCATTATCCCTTGGATATCCTGGACAGTATCCCGAAAACCCAAACCATTGCGTAATCCGCAATAAATAAGGGAGGCTGCCCTAGACCAGAAGAATGTCATAAAACACTGATAAGCGTTCCAAGTATTAACCATCCGGTTGAAATCGGGATCGGGTGTATTGACTTGAAATTTTGCCAAACGACCGTGCCATAATTTTTTGATCTGGTCCAATTCCGCTTGAACCTGCCCCGGCATCTCGTATTCCCGTATTACCCGGCGGGCCGTTTCTTCATCGCCGTAGCCGACAATAAAACGTAATTCCCGCTCCTCGCCCGGTGCCAATTCCAAGTCCGCCTGGAGGGAGCCGCAAGAATTACCGGTATAATTTAGGGAATTGCCGCAGTTTCCCCTCTCAACCGCAACCGGATTGGCATAAGTACGATAAGATCCGATAAATCCTTCCCTGCTGCCGTCATAACCCGTTACTTTAGCGCCGACCAGACCGGCGAACCGATAAGTCACGTTTCCGTCATTCCGGTTTTCGTTGATGGTTTGTAAGATTAAGTCTCCTTTAAAATAAGTCCGGCTAATAAATAATGTGTATTGCAAATTAACCAAGTCTTGGTTTTCGTTATTATCATTACTAAACTCCGCATAATTGAAGACCGAGAGTTTGCGGACTTTTGAATCGTTGTTTCTCACCTTGAAAGCCCAAATTTCATATAATTTGTCAAGCGGGACGTAAAAAAGGGTTTCCGTTTTGATCCGGTCATAATCCGATGTAATAATAGTGTAAGCCGTACCATGTCTGCAAACGGAGGAATACTGCTTTAGGTCCTTACCCACCGGCTGCCATGACGCCGACCAAAAATCCCCACTCTCCCGATCCCGGAGATAAATGTATCGTCCCGGTTGGTCAAGGGGAATAGCGTTAAACCGAAATCTTAAAATCCGGCCGTCCGCCCCGGATTTTACAAAGCTATAGCCACCGGCGTTATTAGTGATAATTCCACCATAATCCAGGGAACCAAGGTAGTTGCTCCAGGATACCGGTGTATCGGGACGAGTGATAACATATTCCCGCTTCTCATCATCAAAATAACCGTATTGCATCTTAGTCCTCCAAATTTAGCCTTTATTATTAAGCTTATTTTAAATTCTTTACCGAACTCTGAAAACGTTTAATTTTTCTAGACATTTTTAGATATTTTCAAATAAATCCAACTTGTTTTGGAATTAACCCTGCTCCGTATCGTCACCTTATATAATACCGAATTCTGCCGATTCCGCCAAATCGATATCTAAGCCGGGTTTCTTTGATAAATTTGTTACAAAGAGATCAATCATTTTTCGAGCTATTCATGTTGTTTTTGAAAATAAAATAGCTCTAATTGTTTTTTTTGCTAAAATTATAATAGTCATCATTCAAAAAGAGCTTTTTTTATCCCTCTACGAGCTAAACATAGCATCATATTAAGTCGTTAACAAATTTTTTAAAATAATTTCATTAAGTTTTATTTATTCTAACTCCCTGTTTATGGTATAATACCATATGTGAAATTTGTAACAAATAGTTAAGCGCTTTGTAATTTTTTATTATCGAAAATCGTGAAAAAAAGTACAAATTATGTTAGGGTGAAGAACTTTGAAACAGGTAATTAGTAAATACCAACAACTTCAAAAAGAAGCTCAAAAGAGATACCGGCAAAATTTTGAAAACGGTCAGATTGTGATCCAAGTTGGCTCCGCCACATGT
>JBLNDC010000642.1:0-3886 GCA_050261255.1 Bacteroidota bacterium | reverse complement strand
TCATCAAGTCGGGCTTCATTTCCATGGTTTTTGAGGGCGTCAGCGATCCACTCGCCAATCTGTTTCATCTCGGCTTCTTTCATCCCACGGGTAGTCGCCGCCGGGGTTCCCAGCCGGATACCGCTGGGCCGGAGCGGCGGATTGGGATCATCGGGAATAATTTGTTTGTTAGTAGTAATGCCGACCCGGTCCAAAATTTTCTCCGCTTCTTTGCCGTCAATGCCGAAACTGGTCATGGTATTGATTACCATCATGTGGTTATCGGTACCACCGGTAATTAATTGAACGCCGTTATTAAGGAGTGATTCCGCCAGGGCCTTGGCATTTTTCAAAACCTGGGCCGCATAGGTCTTAAACTCCGGTTGGAGCGCCTTACCAAGAGCAACAGCGATCCCGGCGACAGTGTGCATATGTGGTCCGCCTTGAAGTCCCGGAAATACGGATTTATCGATCTCCTTCGCGTATTGTTCACGGCAAAGAATCAAGCCGCCGCGCGGGCCTCTCAAACTTTTATGAGTAGTGGTCGTCACAATATCAAACCCGTAGTCGAATGGGTTACGCATCGCTCCGCCGGCGATCAAACCGCCGATGTGGGAGACATCAGCCATGGTAATGGCGCCCACGGCGTCAGCGACCTTTTTAAAGTCCTCGTAATTATAATCCCGGGGATATGATGTATATCCACAAAGCACGATTTTGGGTTTGGTCTCTTTAGCAACCCGCATTAATTCATCAAAATCAATTCTGCCGTTCGCTTCCGGTTGGGTCTTATAACGGACGAAATTAAAAATCTTCCCCATATGGGATACTGGCGCACCGTGAGTCAAATGCCCACCGTGGGACAAATCCATTCCTAAAACCGTATCCCCTGGTTTCAGGAAAGCTAGATAAACCGCTTGGTTCATCGGTGAACCCGAGAGGGCTTGTACATTGGCATGTTCGCAACGGAATACTTTTTTCGCCCTTTCAATAGCCAATTTTTCAATCACATCGGTATAATCCTGGCCGCCGTAATAACGTTTTCCAGGGTAGCCTTCGGCATATTTATTGGTAAATACTGATCCGTTGGCCGCCAACACTTCGGGATATGTATAGTTTTCCGAAGGAATCAGTTCGATTCCTTTTTTCTCCCGTTCTTCCTCACCCTTAACCGCTTGATAAACTTCGGGGTCGTTTTGGGATAACAATCTCCAATTCTCTTCCATAATTCCACTCCTTTAATTAGTTTAACTAATCAATCCTCACAACCTGTTCGCCTTCAGTTACCGATCCGATCAGATAGGACTCCTCTAGCCCGGCCCTAACCCGTTCCAAATTTTCCGGGCTGCAAATTAAGACCATTCCAATTCCCATATTGAAGACCCGGTAAGCTTGATCATCGGGGACAGCGCCCTCGGTTTGGAGAAATTTAAAAATTGGCAAAACCGGCCAAAAACCTTTGTTAATCCGGACGCCGCACCCTGAAGGCAAAATTCGGGGAATGTTATCATAAAAACCTCCACCGGTAATATGGGCCAAACCGTTAAGCAAACCTTCCATAATTAATGGATAGACTTCTTGATAATAAGAACGGTGTGGCGCTAACAATACTTCGCCAATGGATCCGGATAACCCGGAAACCGTATCGGTTGGTTTTAAGCCTGATAGATCAAAACAAATCTTCCGGGCTAACGAATAACCATTAGTATGCAACCCAAGGGATGGCAAACCCAACACCAAATCTCCCGGTTTAATGGTTGCGCCGGTGATCACTTTGTCGCGCTCGGCGACTCCAACAATCGTTCCGGCCAGGTCAAATTCGCCTTGGGCATAAATCCCCGGCATCTCGGCGGTCTCCCCGCCAATCAACACACAGCCGTTTTCACGACAACCCCGGGCCAAACCGGAGACGATCTCCTCAATGGTGGCCGGGTTGATTGAGCCGGCGCCGATATAATCCAGAAAGAAAAGGGGTTTCGCTCCCTGGACCAAAATGTCGTTAACACAGTGGTTAACTAAATCATAGCCCACCGTATGATATTGATTCAGGGCGAAGGCTATCTTAAGTTTAGTCCCGACTCCGTCGGTGCTGGAGACTAAAACCGGGTTATGGTATTCGGCGGCCGGGAAGGAGAAAAGCCCTCCAAAACTGCCCAAATCCCCTAATACTTGTTGGTTGTATGTGCCCCGTACCAATTTTTTTATTCTTTTAACTGCTTCATTACCGGCATCAATATCGACACCGGCCGATTTATAGAGATCGGCCATGCTTTTACTCCTCTTCTAATGAGTATTTATGATTTCCTTCCGGGATTGATATGGGATAATCGCCGTTAAAACAAGCCACACACAGATCCTTATTCGGCTGAACCGCACGGTACAATCCTTCCAAAGTCAAATAAGTTAAACTATCGGCTTGAATGAAGTTACGAATTTCCTCCACTATATGGGCGGAAGCGATTAATTCCTTTCGAACCGAAGTATCGATCCCATAGTAACACGGGTGAGTGATCGGCGGAGCGCTAATGCACATATGAACCTCTTTAGCCCCCGTTTCCCTTAACAAACGGATGATCTTCCCGCTGGTAGTGCCTCTGACAATCGAGTCATCGATAATCACTACTCGCTTGCCTTTTAAGACTCCTTCAACCGGGTTTAGTTTAATCCGGACTCCCATGTCCCGCATAGTTTGCTGTGGTTGGATAAAAGTTCGGCCCATATATGGATTTTTGATCAAACCGATGTCATAAGGAATTCCAGAGGCCTCAGCGAATCCCATCGCGGCCGAACGGCCGGTATCCGGAACCGGTATCACCACATCGGCTTCCCGGTTAAATTGTTTCGCCAATTCACGCCCCATCGCCTTCCGGGATAGGTGCACATTGATACCGTCGATATTGCTATCCGGACGGGCGAAATAAATATACTCAAAAGCACACGTGGCTCTGGTTTTTTGTTCCGGCATCCGGTAACTCTTTACTCCATCATGGTCGATCATGACCATCTCACCGGGATGAATATCACGGATAAAATGACCTCCAATACTCGAGAAAACACAACTTTCAGAGGAGATAATGTAGGCGTCGTCCAATTTCCCCAGGCACAAAGGGCGAACTCCGAAC
Organism: Bacteroidota bacterium; assembly: GCA_050261255.1. Lineage (GTDB taxonomy): Bacteria > Bacillota > UBA4882 > UBA8346 > UBA8346 > JAAYHS01. The sequence continues at coordinate 785 of JBLNDC010000642.1, read as the reverse complement.
GGGTCCCGCAATCCGACCAGTGTATCCTTGGACATAAATATCAATGAATAAGAACCCTTTAATTCTCCGGCTGCTTTAAGAATGGCATCGCTTAAATTTTCCCGGCTATGCCGGGCGATTAAATTAATAATTACTTCCGTATCTGTGGTCGACTGAAAGACCGACCCGTTATCCTCCAACGCTTGCCGTAATTCTTCGGCATTAACCAGATTGCCGTTATGAGCGACTGCTAATATCCCCTTGGAACATCGGGCCATCAAGGGTTGGGCGTTCGCCAACAAACTGGAGCCGGTTGTCGAATAACGGACATGTCCAATGCCGATTCTGCCCTTAAGTTTCTCAAGGATATCCCGGTTAAAAACATTGGAAACCAGTCCCATATTTTTATGGACTGAACAATGTTGACCGTCGGAAACCACTATCCCGGCGCTTTCTTGTCCCCGGTGTTGCAGTGCGTAGAGCCCTAAATAGGTCAAGGTTGCTGCTTCAAAATCAGGATTATTGCTATAAATGCCGAAAACTCCACAAGCTTCTTCTTGCTTATCTTCCAGCACTGAACATTCTGTTAATCCATCCTGTTTAACCATGACAAGTCCCTTCCAGTTATTAGTGGCCTTTAAAAATACTAGAAAAACTAATCGTAATTAATAGGATTACCGCGGAGTTTATTATATCTGCTTAATCCTGGCAAAACAATCTTTTTTGCCATTTGTCGCAGATCGCTTCCGCTTTTTGAGTCGCCCACCCGATATATTTTGTGGGGTTCTCAAGCACTTCTCTTTGAT
>JBLNDC010000641.1:0-8717 GCA_050261255.1 Bacteroidota bacterium | reverse complement strand
AAACTTGTTGATGTATCGAATGCTGAAGGTGAAGAATGTCGGAAAGCCGGATGAGGGAAAACTTCACGTCCGGTTTGATGAGGAGGGGCAGGTCTGCCTGCCCTTTACTCTATTACAGGATGTAAAAAAGCGGTCGACAGTGGAAGCCTAAACTTGGTTGCCAATCGAAAGGGCATGGATGCAGAAGACCCACTAAAAACTGGGATGAATGAAGGAGAGTCTGAGAAACTTGGTTCTCGGCCCATTTTGGTGATTTTTGTGGGGTCACTCGCCGCCGAAACCGTGGGCCTAAATTTAGCCTACCCTAAATCCCTTACCCGAAATGAAATAGTTTTAATTGAAATTATTAGTTAATACATATTTGAAACACGTTTTTGAATATACTTTTCACAGGCTACTTCATAGTTGCGATCACTTTTGCTATCCCGAACCATAAACGAAAGAAGGCATAGATTGATGTATCTTTCAAAAAAACATTTATACCTAATGGTCCTTTGTTTTTTATTAAACACCCAGCCGGTTTTGGCAGCGGATTTCGCCATCATAACCCCCTATTGTGGTGTCGAAGACAATACCTACTCAAATAAAGAATACGGCCTGGAAATGACCGATTCGCAACCGACCAAAGGATTATACTTTCAATCGATTGATACTGAAAAATTCCAATGGAACCTTTTTGTTTACCGTACCGAGGATATCAACTACAGCAACCTCGCCGGAGTAAATTTCATGTTTGACCGCTATTTTGGAGCCGGAGCCAAAATTAAGAACCTTATCGGCCTTGGAACGAATTATCTCTGGATGGATCCAGCTGAAGAAACCATTCCTGCTAACTTCCAACTTGAACAGGAAATCTTCAGTCTCTACCTACGGATTGGTAGAAAATATGATTATAATCCCGGCGGGGTCAATTGCTCCTTCTTACCCTGGATCGGAGGGCAATTGGATCAAACCCGGGGAACCGTAGATCCCCCCGGTCCGAATGCCTTTAAAACCGATGACGATCAATGCTCCTGGATCGCCGGGATCAATCTTAAAGCCGATTTTCATAATTTTCTCCAATTGGAAGCCAAACACTCCATCGCTCATAATAAACATGATACTTTAAATAAAAGTTCAGCCATGGCGAATCTGTTTTTCACCAAAAACCTGGGCCTTTCCTACCGTTATAATTATCAACAGACAACCGCGGGTAAAGATAGTTATCAACTTTTAGGGCTGGCAATGCTGTTTAATTAACCAAAAGGCTGCCGAATAAATATCCCCCGGCGTAGCCGGGGGTTTTTCTACTTCTTTCCTCGTCTCTCAATCATATTTGAAACATATAGAATGAACCTCAAATTTATCAGAAAAGATAATTACAAGTCTTTAAATATGAGGTTTTACTGATGCCTGTTGTTGAAACAGATGTAAGTCAATATCAAGCCTGCATCGACGAGTGCAATCATTGTATGCAAATCTGTGAGGAATGTTTCCAGTCCTGCTTGAAAGAACCGGATCTGAACGCCAGAACCAAATGTATTTCCATGCTTAAAGACTGTTACGACATTTGCTCAACAGCTTCCCGATTCATGGCCGCCAATAGTCAACATGCGAAGGATATTTGTGGCGTTTGCGCTATGATTTGTGATTCTTGCGCCAATGAATGCGCCATGTTTCAAGACTCACATTGCCAACAATGCGCCGCCGAGTGCCGTAAATGCGCCTCGATGTGCCGCGAGATGTCTTATAAGTAATACTAACGGAAAGAACCCCTGACGGGTTCTTTTTCATTAACATTAAACAAGTCGGCATTTTATTATTTATAATCAATTCGGAAAGCCCAAAAACGTTTCCCGATCATAAATCGGTCGCGCATCGGAGCTCCATTCAAGGTTTACCCTAACGTTTCCAGCCGCTATTGTTACTTCCCTTCAATGCTATCTTTCATTTATGAAGCACCATAAATACCTGATACAAAACGGGCTCATCCTTTATACCTCAACACTGCCGCCGAATTCAGCACCACCAACACCGACCCTAAATTATGCACCAACGCCCCGACCACCGGTCCCATCAACCCGGCCGAAGCCAGAATAATTGCCCCGAAATTGATCCCCATGGAGATCCAGATGTTTTGGGTTACGGTCCGTAAAACCTTCTTCGCCAGCCTGATCAATTGGGGGATTTTATTGATATCGTCGGACATCAAGGCGATATCCGCAGTTTCAATCGCTACATCCGAACCTAATACTCCCATGGCGATACCCACTTCGGCGGTTGCCAATGCCGGGGCATCGTTAATCCCGTCGCCTATCATGCATACCTTTTTGCCTTGCTTCATCTGTTCTTCGATTACCGCTACTTTTCCTTCCGGCAATTGTCCGGCGTAAACCCGTTCGATCTGCGCTTGCTCCGCAATTGACCTGGCGGTGTTCTGATTATCCCCGGTAAGCAATAAGACTTCTTGGCTGCATTGGGCTTTTAACTCCCTGATTGCTTCAGGCACCGTACATTTCATCCGGTCAGCTACCATGATCAATCCGGCCGGTTTTTGATTAACGACAACTACCATGACAGTGTTACCATCGTTTTCATAAGATGTAATCTGTTGCGATACAGCATTGGAAATTTCAATATGGTTACTTTTAAGCAAATCACGGTTGCCTACCATAATTTGATCGGAACCGACCTTAGCGGTAATACCCCGGCCCAAAACCAATTGAAAATCATTCGGGTCGATAATTGATATCGAATTCTCTCTGGCTTTCATTACAATAGCTTGCCCCAACGGGTGTTCGGAAAAACTCTCGGCACTGGCTGCTAATTGCAGAACTACTTCTTCGGGATAATTCGGTTCCAGGCTGATGATTCGGGTAACCTCCGGTTTACCGCAGGTAATCGTCCCGGTTTTATCAAAGGCAATAAGATTGATTCTTCCCATCTTTTCCAAAGCTTCGCCGCTTTTGATCAGGATACCCTTCCGGGAGGCGTTCCCGATACCGGCCATAATTGCCGCCGGGGTGGCAAGCACCAAGGCGCAGGGGCAAAAGACCACTAAAATCGTTACCGCCCTAGTAATATCGGAAGTTAATAAGTAGACAACTATGGAGCATGCCAAAGCAACCGGCACTATAATGGTTGCCCAACGGTCGGCTATCCGCACTACCGGGGCTTTTTTGTTTTCTGCCTCTTTTACCAACCGAATCAGTTTCGCCAGGGAAGTATCTTCGCCCACTTTGATGGCGGCGACTTCAATTGTCCCAAACTGGTTTAAGGTTCCCACATAAACCTCATCGTTAACGGTTTTATCCACCGGCAGGGACTCTCCGGTAATCACCGCTTGGTTGACGGTGGTTTGGCCCTTAATGATCCTCCCGTCCACCGGGATGGTCTCCCCCGGTTTAATCAGCAAAGTATCGCCGACTTTTACCTCGGTGGCCGGGATTTCCCGCTCGCCGTTCTCTGTCCGGATTCTTGCCATCTGCGGGGCAATCCGGACCAGTTTTTCAATGCCCTCTTTGGCCTTCCGGACGGTCCAATTTTCCAGGAGTTCGCCGATCATCATGATAAAAGCTACCTCACCGGCTGCAAAATACTCGCCGATCGCCACTGAAGCAATTAAGGCGATACTTACCAAAAGTCCCGCCATGATATCGAACCGTTTGATAATCCCCTGAAAAGCAGTAGCTAAAATGGGAGCGCCGCTTAGAACAATCGCCACCCAAGCCGCATCGAAGGGGAGAATTTGTTTTAGCCAACCCGCCCAACTTAGGGCTAAAAAAATGCCGGAGATGACGGTTGAAACCAGCTTGATAAAATCAGGATGGTCAAAATATCTTTTCATTGTGTTCACTTCCATCTTAGGTTATTTCATGAACTGATCCAAAGCGCGTTTAAAACTCAACAATTCTTCTTCTTTCTCTGGATCTTTGATATTGGCCATGATGCAATGGTCAAAATGGTCCTCCAAAAGCAGTTTACCGGCCTTGGAGAGTGCCGCCTGGACGGAAGAAAACTGTAATAACACTTCATCACAGGGCCGTTCTTCCTCCAGCATCTTTTTGATGCCCCTGATATGTCCCTCGATCCGCGCCAACCGGTCAAAGATCTCTTTTTTATGTTGATGCTTTTCCATTTAATTCACCACCATTTGAAGTATCCCATCCCCCCGGAGGGGATATATCAATATTATCAAATTAACACATGATATTCAATACATGGACATAAAAAATCGACCACCACTTATCGGTAGCCGAATCATCTTACCTCAACATCGATAACATCAAAACCAAACGTAAAATTGAATTTTATCTCCTTATGTCATTAGGTATTTTTACTCTCTAATAATCACTCCATCACGGATTACCATTTTTACATTTGAAAAGACTTTCAAATCAGCCAGCGGATTACCGTTTAACACAAGGATATCGGCAATCTTGCCCGGTTGCAGAGTTCCCAAGAGTTTATCAAGTTTACAGACCTTGGCTGAATTCAATGTCGAAGCCACTATAATCTGCATCGGACTCATCCCCGCCTCCTGCATCATTAATAATTCAGCAACCGGCATCCCCACAAAAGGCCCGGCATGTTTGACCGTAGGAATGTGTTCCGCGCCAAGGGCAATCTGTCCTCCTGCTTCATGAAAACGCTTGACATTGGATAAGATAATCGCCCGTTCCGAGCCTTTGGATGTCGCCCAATTGGTCAATGTCGGTTCTAGCGGTATTTTCAAGCTAACCATGCGTTGGATTAATTCATCGGTAAGCTGATCGTTGACGATATGCGCGATGTCATCCACTCCGCAATCAAGCGCTGTCTTTAAATCTCTGGCGGTTCCGACATGTGCGGTCACAGGCACTCCCCGTTCGTGGGCCAACGAGACGATTAGCGCCCCCAGCTTTGGTGAAAGATTGGCCAGTTGCGGAAAAGCCGGTTCCAGGAAGACAATTTTGACAAAATCCACCCCGGCGTCCAACTCTTTTTGGACCTTGGCCTGAGCATCTTCTTCCGACTTTACGGTTATCCCATAATTCGCTTTATAGCCCCACGGAACAGTGATGAGGGAGCCGGCAGAGAGAATCCGGCAAAGTTTGGGGTTGTTCCGGGCATAGTTTCGAAAGGATATTGCCTTCTCCACCTCATTCCGACCGCACGAAAGATCTCTGACGGTGGTCACCCCGGATGAAGCCCAAATTTCGGCATGCTTTTCGTAATAAGCATTATGGACATGGGCGTTTACCAAACCCGGTAAAACCGTAGCCCCTTGGAGATCGATTACTTTACAATCTCCGAAATTTTTCCCCCGGTCCATTTTCCCAACCGCTTTGATAGTATTCCCTTCAAACACGATTATCCCGTTTTGTATCGGTTTAGCCCCGGTACCGTCGATGATTGTACAGTTGATTAAAGCAATGGGTTGATTACCGGTTGCAGACGTATTAACGGTAATACCTAAAGCGAAAGCGCTATAAAATATTCCAATAAAAATAACTCTTAAAATAAAAATCTTTTTGCTCATTTCCATTCCCCTTTCACGACAATAATTTAATAAAGCCACTCTACCAAAAATATTATTGATTGATGTCCAGGAAAAATTCTTTGGGGTCATGATAATTTCGATTCATAACCACTTGAACCTTACCTGAGCTTAACCCATAAACCACCGACCACTGAGTGGTCATCCATATATCCCGGGATAGTTTAGCTAAGGAAATCTTCTTCAATAAATCCATAACTTCGTCGGTAGTGAATCTGCCATTCGATTTTCTCAAAGCTTCATTGGCGGTGATAAAGCGAAAGTAGCTCTTCCCATTAATATCCCAAGAAGTATCTCCTTTTGTTTGAACTTGAATTGTATACTTTTTTATAGAATCAGCATTCCCTTGAATTAAAAAATTGGTTGCGACCATCCACGGTTCTTGGGACCGAATAACCTCTATTTTACCTTTAATGAACTCGACCACTACTGTTTCACCGGATGAGTCAGCAATCAAGAAGTGGGAGGGTAACACTGGAAAAGTGATGTTGTACTTGGAGAGTAACTCAATAGCCTCATTGATATTCTTTGCATGATCCAATAGCAACCGAACTGCTTCCAGAGAAAAGATGGTTTCTTGTCCCGGTTTATTTGCGAATTCAGCTTCCGGGACATAGGTCATACCAATGGCTAGTCCATATTCGTTCATGCCGTCACATGGAAGATACGGGGCGTATAATAGTTTGGTTCGATCTCCATCCGAAATCGATGTAGCCTTCTTTGGATTGTCAAACCCTAGAAAACTAAGATCCACTAGGGAAACCGAAGCATAGCCACCGGGTGGTTTTGTAAATAAAACCAGTGCCGGGCTGTAAAAATAATCATGGTTTCGCGCCAAGACCGGTTCATTCAATTGATTGGTGGCGGTAAAAACAGAACAACCTCGAACAGTCTTTTGCAGCTTAAGTGCGTGGTAAATATTATCCCTCAAAACCGGATCATAACCGCCGCTATAAGTCATAACATACAGCGGTAAAGGGAAATCCGCCACTTTTTTGAAAGTTTTCAAAGTGGTTATTTGATTAGGACTTAAAGATTTCGGATGAACGGTTGGAACCGTCGGTATGGAAGGTTTACAGCCCTGTTGAAATAGTAATAAGGAGAAAAAGTAAATAATCAATGCTTTTTTCCGGTACATTTTATCCATCCTCTGTTTCTCTAAAGATTTTTTTATACTTGTGTTTAATTTGACTATACCGACCTGATTGGAAAATTCAATCGGCCTTTCGGGTGATTTTTGAGGGGTAATACTTTCGGATGAGAGGTCTAAATGTGGCCGGGCGAAGGGTTTGCGAATATTTTGCGGATTTATAATTTACTCCGGGTTTTTAACTACTCTTCTTTAAAGAAATTTACTAACTGAACCCGATTTTGGACCCCCAACTTTTTATAAATATTTTGAATATGGGTTTTCACAGTAGATTCGGTGATAAAAAGCTGTTGTCCAATTTCTCTGTTTTGTATGCCTTGAATTAAAAGTGCAATAATCTCTTTTTCCCGGTTGGTGAGTTGATATTGGCTTAAATTCTTCGGAGTATGGATGATGGGGATGATCGGTTTGAGTAAAATATCCTTAATGACCACGATAATAAAAATAGAGTTTAAAACCAAATAACAGAACGGCGATAAGGGAATGGGTATCGGGATATATTTTAAAATAGGAAACAATTCACAATGCAAAATCTCTACCAAAGAGACGAGAGTAAAAATTAGCGTACTAACCGCTAAAAATCGCAACAATTGAGCGGTTAGTTTTCGAAAATGTAGCAAGATTAAAGTCATGCTATACAAAACTGACCCGAAAAAGATCCCCCGGTAGATTTCAAACCCCGTCAAAGCAATGAGTTGGTGCTGTTGTGGCAGATATTTGAGGAAAAAAGGCGAAAAAATAATCCCCCATGAGAAAATCAATAGGAACCCAAAGAGAAGATTCCGAAACCTGGGAAATGAAGTCTTGGACAGATTATGGCAAAATAACGGGAGAAATAGAATCACCGAACTCTCACTCAGTAGATAAAGGTATTTTACCGCTACATTTGAGTAAGTGTTGGGGTGCGATATGGTTATATCTTGGTACCGTAAGACCGTTGTAAAAACCAATTGAATTGTTGTTGCGATAAGGAGTAATAAATAATATTTTAATATCCGGTTTCGGGTCTTGAGATAAGCAATACTCGCTACGACTAATGTCGGTAATCCGATCGAGTATGAAAAAAAATAATAATAGAACACCAATTGTTTCATTGAGCCCTCAAAAAAAATTAATTAGTAAAGCCCCGGTTCCCTGTAAGCTTAGAGTTCCTGATTACACCTTTAGTATTGCCGGAAGTTAATTGTCTTACTTGTTGTCTTCCTTAATTTTCACCTTGATTAATTTTTATTATAGTATAGGAAATCATGAAAAACAATCTAAATACCAACTCTTACGCTACCTTAGGAAGTTTGTACTTATAATTTGTATAACGGCAGCGATGAACATCATCATCACAATCATGACAGTCATGAAATTTTTGACAATGGCGAACACTCCCACCGCCACATCCACCAGACTGTCGAACATGAACATGCCCATACTCCCGATATTAATCATCGCCATAATCACCCACACCTCTTGAAAACCAGTGATAGATTTCTCCCTGACCTGCAAAATCGAAACCAAAAAATAATGGCCTTAAACTTTACATGATTAAATAACCAAAATTTCAATTGACAAATTTATATGTTATAACATATAATAAGGTTACAGAATATTAATGTTATAAAAAGAAAAGGGGTATTAAAATGAACAAATTATTAAAGGTTATTCTGATTTCCGGATCCATTCCGGTAGTGCTGATTTTACTTCTATTAGTCCGCTACTATATCGGAAATGGAAAAGCTGCCGAAGCAAACATCAATTTGAGTCAAGAAACTCTCCAATTACCACAGGTTGAGAATCTAACAATCATTCCTTTAATTGATTCTAAAACAGTAAGTAACGCTTATAAAACCGAAGATGGGGTCTCTTACTTAATCAAAACCAGCCGAGATACCATTCTTTTTGATGTTGGTTATAACAAAAAAGATGAAAAAATCTCTCCATTGTTATATAATTTATCTAAAATGAACCTTACCCTGGATGAAATCGAGGCCATCGCCATTAGCCATGCCCATGTCGATCATTGTGGCGGAATTGCAGTGATGAAAGAAAAGAAGGTGA
>JBLNDC010000640.1:0-3959 GCA_050261255.1 Bacteroidota bacterium | reverse complement strand
GAGCCAGGCGTAGCATCATCCGGTTCATTTCGTTCATAAAATAACCTCCTATATAGGTCGCAATAAATTATTTAGCCGCGTACCGAATATCGCGACCTTTTTTCCTTAGGTCTTTTGTCTTATTCTATTCGCACGAATGCTGTTTGCACATGGGACTATAGCCTTTATCCATGTGCTAATGGCATAAAAAAAGAACCTCGAAAGGTTCTCTTAGAGGCTCTATGAAGTTGTAAATTAGTGCTTACATTTGCAAAGTGAGTGTCGATCCACTTTGGGAGCTTTATGCGTTTCTTTCCGCTTCCATTTTAGTTTGACCTCCTCAGGTAAGATAATCTCCGTTATTTCAACGGCGGAATAATCCGCCTCACCTAAGCAACGGCAACAATTATCGCAGATCTTATTTTCATCAAGATCGCATACATTGCATTGACCGCATTCCGTACATTCTTTTCCGGTTTCCAGCACGCATTCCTTAAGCATATTGTACTCCTGCTACAATTTAATTAATCGATTCTAATTTCTTAGACATTTATTCCTCATAAAATCCCGGACTCCTTGTAGTAATATAAAAAATAAATCAACAAGTTCCTTATGGCGTCTTGAGCCTTATTCCTAAAAGTCCTCCTCAAAAAGGAAATTCAACCATTAATCACGAAATAAACAAAAATAAACGTATTGGTTTATTTGGCAGAACAAAAAAAGAATTGATCACTAATGATACTCTTGACAAGTCGCTAAACATAATAAGAACAAGACCCGCTTCCGGATAAGTTAACGATTCCCCTGAAGGCCGGTTTTTATTCTGAACGTTGTTAAGTTAAGGAATTGCATAATTCTTGATTTGAAATTTGATTCATAATATCCTGATAGATCCATCTGGGCTAATCATTAGATACTGTGGTCAAAGGGTTTAATAAAGGTAATTATCCAATTCCTACAATTAATACCGATAATTGCTCACTGTTCTCACGATTATGGATTTGGGGGTAAGAACGTGCTTTACGCTGCTTCGGTAAAAGTAACCTTTCGTAGAAATCAACGCCGTATAGATGTAATCGTCAACGCTGAAAACATAGAAAAAGCTACTGAAAAAGCTGTTAAACAAGCCCGTAGTATATATTCGCCCGGTAAAAAGGCGGTTTATTCCGTAACCAATATTATTAGCGAAACCGAGGCGCTGGAGACCTTTCAACCTTTCCCTACGGTTGAAAATCCCCTTGAATCCAATAGTGAAAATATCACCGAAGAATAATAATTTCACACTCTAGGGCCATCTGCTGTTTTTAACTCCAGAGCTTTATCCAAGCACGCTCCTCATGCCCCATGCCTCGCGCCTTCCACCCTATATATTAGCTATTTTCTTAATCGATCAATAAATCTTCACTAGCCGGTTATAATAACCAAGGGTGAGCAAAATGTCCAAGTCAACGAAGATCAGCGATATTGTCGATTTCGTCACCAAGCATCCACAAACTGTGGCCAGTCGGCGCATCTGCCGTGAGATAATCGGAGAAGCCCTGGAGAGGTTCAATGAGGAGTTCGCGGTAGAGTTGGAATCCGGTTTAAACCGGATCTCCGATGAACAAGTCGACTCTTTTTATACCTTGATTAAATGATCTATCCTAGCGGCAACCGGTATTCCCGGAGTAAATTTTGAAGAGAATCTGTAAATACCGCTACATGTTTCTTCTTTTGATTCATGATGATAATCAAAGTATTTTGGACCATCCGGTTAGCGGTTTCCCTGACCTGGCGCTGATAAACATTGATCGCCTTTAATTCATCGCGGATTGCATTTCGTAAACATTCCAGGGATCGATCATCCGTTTCTAAGTATCTTTTGGAGCTTACTTTCCCCGGCCGTAAATTGTTTTCCATTTCGGCTTGGGAAAGACCTTCCGTGATTACCGGTGTAACTGCTGTTTGGTGTTCAAACCCGGCCAGCCAAAAAAGGCCTGCCTTTCGCAAAGCTTCGGCTTGGGCTTGATCCAAGGCAGCCAGCATTCTTGTCAATCGCGTAATATGCTCGATCTCGTCTTGAGCGGCCTCACGAAACTGTTCGCTGATTTCTCTGTCTCTAATCTCGTTGCTGCATTCCAGGTAACCAATGACGGACCCCCATTCCTCGGCCAAATCCTCTCTGAGTATCACTAAGTCTTCTTCCTCCGCTGATTGGGACTGGTCCAATAATTCGTTCCTAAAATTCGCTTCCGCAAGCATCCGTATTCTCAATCCTTCCGACTTTGGTCTCTAGTATAATATGTGCCGAAAGCCTAAATTGTTAATACATAACCGAAATTCGTCCTTCAAAGATGAGGAATACAAAAGTCAGGAGATGGAAGCCTGGAGATTAGGAGAATTTTGGCACCAATTTTCCTGGATATTCAAATCCTACATCGAAGTACCTAGGAAAATTGGCAAATGAAAAATTGATGTAGTAGAAGTTTCAATTCAGAAATATTCATTCTTAAAATAAATTATTGCAATACTTGAAAAACTAACTCTTGCACTCGCGGATTGAAAGGAAGATAACGGTGAATTGCCTTGATGGATAGTTCCTCAGAAATTTCATAAAAATGATTAACGCTAATCCGGGTGCTTTCAACCGGCACCACCAAATCCCCCTCACCCGTCCAATTGATTAGCCCCCGTAATGTTTCATAGGCTAAACTGGATTGTTGTTTGGGGATAGCTTTTAAAGCGATAATAGTGGTTTCGATCTTTTCCGGAAATGGGGTATAGGCCAGCTGTTTCAAAAAAGGATTTCCATAACTCAATACTTGGGGTGACAACGCCTTCCCGTCTCCTTCAAAGATTAAATCATGGTCGCTTCGGGAAAACGGCATCCGGAACCAATTAGCCCAGGGGGATCCGAAAAACGGCGGAGCGATCATTACCAGCTTATGAATTTCATTTTGATAAAGGGGCGACACTGCGTAATATTTCCCAATAATCCCTCCCAAACTAAATGTCAATACGTCCAAATCTGGATAATTTGATTTGCAGAGAATCCGCTCGATCTCCTTTTGTAAACGCCGCGCCGAAACCGGTATCGGATTTAAGGTCGGGTACGAATACCAAAATAGGTCCACTCCAGCTTGGTAGCCCCGTTTGATTAAATAGTTATACAAACCCCGGGGATGCGGCCCAAACAAGCATCCCGGAACGCCGTAAGTCTTCCTGGCGTTACTTTTAATCCCATGGACCATTAACAATGGTCTCATCAAATCACCTTTCACCCGAAGCGCTTCAAAGATTATTTATAAAGCCGCCCCGATGGGACGGCTTTTAGCTCATGCCTCTAATGAGCTCATTGCGATTTTGACAACCACTTTCCTCACTTGGCCGCCGCCTTCATAATTGCATCCGGGACGGTGAATTTCGTCCGGGAAAAAGATCGCATACATACCGTCGCTCATAATCAATTCCATCTCGCCTTTGACTGAGTTATAGTAAATTGCGTCTTTCTGATCCAGCAGATTTTCCTTAACTTCACTTTCCGGGCTGAATGGAGCAAAGCCGATTATTTCATTGCCTTGAGCGATATATTGAATATCTATATATTTACCATGCGCTTCGGCTTTCTTCTCCGCTTTAGGAGCGGTTTGATATTCTTGAACCAAGGCATAGATGGAACTGCCTTCGATCTCATATTTGCCAACCGCCACTTTTGAGAAATCAGTTTGCTGTAAATAATCCAAACCTTTGACTAAAGCTTTAGCCAAGTAACTCTTATCTTTGGATAAACTGTCCAATTTACCGAAAATCATACTAATCTCCTCCATTTTATTTATTATTAAGGCATGAGTTACGAGGCATAAGGCATGAGCAAAGGTAAACATCCGTAATATTCAAGGTTATGAAACTTAGCTGCCCAATCATAAAGTCGGCGCCAGTCTCATTGGAAAATCTTCCCACTCATGCTCACACCTCATTACTCCTGTCTACTCATAACGATT
>JBLNDC010000639.1:0-4077 GCA_050261255.1 Bacteroidota bacterium | reverse complement strand
CCTTAGCAACAATGACAATTCTTAAAGGTATAAATCTGGTTATAACTCAAGGAGGAACGATCTCCGGGTTTCCGGTCGCCTTTTCTTTCTTGGGCAGGGGGAGGTTCTGGGTATTCCCTTTCCGCTGATTATATGTGCAATTTTAACAATAACAATTGGTTATTTACTAAAACATCATCGGTATTTCCAACAAGTATATTTTATCGGCGGCAACCCCCGGGCCGCTCGTCTGTCGGGCATTAAGGATCAGACTTTCATCGTGTTTATATATACCTTTAATGCTATACTGGCTGGTTTAGCCGGAATCATTACCGCTTCACAATTTTCAGCGGCGACGGTTGCCTTCGGGCAAAATGCCGAGTTACGCGTAATCACCGCTGTGTTTGTTGGTGGCGCCAGTACATCTGGGGGAAAAGGCTCAATTATTGGTACTTTTTTTGGTGTGCTCTTTTTAGCAATTATCAGTAATGCCTTTGTTTTAGCCGGAGCGCCGGCTTATTGGCAGGATATTGTGAATGGTGGTATGTTGCTGATCGCAGTCTTTCTTGACGGTTATTTCCAAGTAAAACGAAAGGCTGTCAGTGAACTCAAAATATCTATTCAAGGAGGTGAATCGCTAAAATAAAACCAGTAAGATTTAGTTTTTCCCAATGCGAGATATTAAAATTTTAAGGAGGGAATCAGTTAATGAAAATTCGTAATTTAGTGGTAGCTGTATTATTGATTACTATGATTGCTGCTGTTTTTATGATTCCGGTCAGCGCTGCCCAAAAGACTGAAAACTATGGTATGGTTGTTTTCTTAAAAGGATCCGAGTTTTTTAACTGGTGTTATGCCGGCGCTTTAGACGCCGCTAAAATGCTAGGACCGAATGTTAAAGTGACTCTTTATGGTCCAGCCGAATGGGATGCTTCATTGGAAGCCCGCGCTATTGATCAGTTAGTCGCGGCTAAAGTTAGTGGAATTATGGCGACCGCCGGCGATGCTCACGCTATGAACCCTTCGATTGATAAAGCTATCGCCGCCAAGATTCCGGTTGTTCTTTTTGATTCGGATGCTCCCGAGAGCCGCCGTCTTGCCTTCTGCGGCACCAATAATTATAACGCCGGTTATGCCGCTGGAAAAGCGATGGCTGAATGGTTAAAAGGTGAAGGCAGTGTTGGCATTTCCATGTTCGTAGGACCGGACCACCTAGCCCAACGCGTTAGCGGGTTTAAAGACGGTTTAGCCAAGTTTGGTCCTAAAATTAAGGTTGCGCAAATTGTTAACGACGAAGGGGACGTTGCTAAAGCTGAAACTGTTATCACCGGAATGTTGCAAGCTCATCCGGAAATCAATGGTATTTTCTGCGCCCATGGCAATCCGGGGACCGGCGCTGCCTCTGCGGTACGTAATCTCGGACTGCAAGGTAAAGTTCAAATCATGGCCTTTGATTTTGGAATGCCGATCATCGAACTCATTGAGAAAGGTGAAATCCGCGGTACCGTTGGTCAAGATCCTTATTTGATGGGCTTCATGGCTATGATGCAATGTTATGCCGCGAAACATTCAACTGCAAAATCAAATAAAAATGGTGCTTTTGGTCAATATGCCCCGGTAGTTGACACTGGAGTAGCGATCCTTGGTAAAGATGTAATTGGTAAATATAAGAACACTCCTAAATTTAAATAATCTATACTGTCATATTCATAGTTTTGCGGGTAGCTAAGGAGGAATTAGCTACCCTTTATGTAATATATAGTAATAATAATATATTTATTAATTGGAATTTTCTATATAGTTAGCGGGGGTGCATTTCGTGAATGTCCGAACCGGCGATCCCGAATTGTTACGAGAAATTAATCGCTCATTAATTCTTAGTTATTTACGGCATCATGATGAAGTTTCACGTGCAGAAATTGCCCGTAAGCTTAACTTGAGCAGGGCCACTGTTTCAAATGTGATCAACGATTTAATCGAAAAACAAATTGTTACGGAAACCGGTTCCGGTGACTCAGCTTTAGAAACCGGGGGTCGCCCGCCCGTCATCTTGACGATCAATACAGTGAGTAAATTTGTAATCGGCATTGATCTGGGGACTACCAATACGGTTGCAGCGATTGCAAATTTGAAAGGTGAGATCATTGACAAGATTCGTATCCCCACTGATCGTAATCACAGTGTGGAAAATATACTCGAACAAGTTTCCAATTTAGTCACTCAAATTGTTGCTAAAGCTAATATAAAGAGTGATATGGTAATAGGGCTAGGGATTGCAGTTGCGGGGACTGTTGAGCGAGCTACCGGGTTTATTACATTCTCTCCCAATTTTAATTGGCGTAAAGTCCATATTAGTCAAGCTTTATTAGACAAAACCGGATATCCAACGGTGGCGGACAATTGCACGCGGGTCATGACATTAGGGGAGAAGAGGTTTGGTCAAGGGAAAGGATTCCGAAATTTATTTTACATTAATGTCGGTTTTGGTATTGGTTCGGCATTTATTCTTGATGGCAAGATTTATAGCGGTCATAGCGAATTTGGACATTTGGTAATTTCAAATGAAAAAATTCGTTGCGGCTGCGGTAATTTTGGATGTTTAGAGGCTATAGCCTCGGGAAACGCAATTGAAAGAAAAGCAAATGAACGTTTATCTGGTGACGGAAATGTTTGGATGACCGCCCAAATGGTTGCTGAGAGAGCTGCCATGGGCGATGAAACTGCATTAGCGATCTTCAATGAAGTTGGAAATTATTTAGGCCGAGCAATTTCGTATGTAGCCAACCTTTTTTGCCCCGAAAAGATTATTATCGGTGGAGGGGTTGCCTCAGCGGGGAATTTATTATTAAATCCAATACTCCATTCTTTTAATATGAATACAATGGAAACTGTAAGACAAAATACGGAAGTCAATTTATCCTCGTTGGGCATAGACGCGGGGGTTTATGGAGCGATCGCACTAGCTTTAGATGAATTTATTTTTAGCGGAACTCATGAAATTCTTGGCAAGGTTGCAAATAAGTAAGATTCCATTATTAGTATAATAAAAAGGAGAGAAATCCAATGCTGCAAGCAAAAATGTTGGAGCCTAAACGAATTGTGATTGAAGAAGTGGAAAAACCGAAAGTGAAACCGGGTTATGTTTTATTAAAAATTGGTGAGATTGGGGTCTGTGGATCGGATATTCATGTTTATCATGGAAAACATCCGTATACTCCCTATCCTGTTATTCAAGGTCATGAGTTTTCGGCTGAAATAGCTGAGATTGGTAAAGAAGTAACGGGTTTAAAACTAGGGCAGTTAGTCGTTGTCACTCCTCAAGTTACATGCGGGACTTGTTATGCTTGCACCCATGGACGGTACAATATTTGTGACAACTTAAAAGTTATGGGTTTTCAAACCGAAGGGGCTGCCCGGGAATATTTCTTAGTTCCGGCCACTCATATTGTTCCCCTTCCCGATGGGTTTGAGCGGGAACTTGCGGCTTTAATTGAACCGGTTGCGGTGGCCGTCCATGCGGTCCATCGTTTTGGCGATGTCAAGGGCCTAAAGATGTTAGTTCTCGGCGCTGGCCCAATTGGGAATTTAGTGGCCCAGGTTATGAAAGCGCTTGGCGCTACTGATGTAGCCGTCACCGATTTAAACCCATTCCGTTTATCGCTGGCTGAGAGATGCGGATTGGCAACAGCGATTAATGTAGGGAAACCGGAAGAACAAAATCGCTTAAAAAATTATCTTGGTAAAAATGGCGCGGACGGAATATTGGAATGTGTGGGACATCAAAGCACTATTGAACAGGCGATCGATCTAGCCCGGAAAGGGACCCGGATTGTTGTTGTGGGAGTTTTCGGTGCCAAACCCAATGTCGATATGGGCTTGGTCCAAGACCGGGAATTAGAATTAATAGGCACTCTGATGTATCGCCGTGAAGATTATGTTGAGGCCATTAACCTGGTTCAAAAGGGATTGGTTCAACTCAAGCCACTAATTTCTCACCGTTTTCCACTTAAAAAATATGATGATGCTTATAAATTGATTGATGAACAACCGGATAAGGTGATGAAGGTAATTATTAATGTCGCTTCCTAGATATTATTG
>JBLNDC010000638.1:0-3176 GCA_050261255.1 Bacteroidota bacterium | reverse complement strand
AATCAATTAAGGGAACTAGACATTAAGTTGGATAAACTCTCCAGGGCGTAACTAAGGCGCCGGTTTCCAATACCGTAGCCCCGCCTCGGCAACCAAAACGCGTGATTAGATGAAATAGGCAGCTATGACATTTTCTAAGTAGGGTGATAATCTTGTTCTTTGACGACAAAGCTTTATTTGAAAAATCAGGCCGGTCTTTTGAGGCCGGGGCGACCATTTTTTCCGAAGGCGAACCCGGCAATGAGATGTATTTCATCAAATCTGGTCGGGTAAAAGTTATCCGTTCCGAAAAATCGGGGACTAAAGTATTAAGCATTTTAGGGACGGGAAGTTTATTCGGAGAAATGGCCCTGATCGAAGCAAAACCTCGTTCCGCCACAGTAATGGCCATGGAAAAAACCGAGGTTCTGGTTTTATCATTTAGCGATTTGGAGCGGATTATCAGCGGTAAGCCGGAATTCTTATTCAAATTGATTCAGGTATTATGTAAAAGAATCCGTTTTACTACGTGTCAGGTTCGGAATTTTTCGATTAAATCCATATCCGGTAGGACTGCGGATTTGTTATTAATGTTAGCCGACAGCTGTAACTATGACCCTAAAAAAAGCGTTCGAATCAAACTGGGCGTAGGCGCTTTGGAAATCAGTCAAATGATGGGTGTGGAAAGGGAAGTTATCAACTCCGCCTTAAAAGAATTCGAAAAAAACGGCTTAATCGCAAATGAGGGGGACCACTCACTCTCCATTACCAACTTGGATGGACTCAAAAGTAGCCGGCGCTTCATCCTCAATAAAGAAAATTTCAATGATGTTTTATAAAATGCGATTCCCCACCGAGGCTCACCAAAGGCGAATGACTACTTATCGCTCTAAGATAAAAGGCGTTTAGGAATTAGATCCCAAACGCCTCTAAAGCTAGCCTCTAAAGCCTTCCGATCTCCTTCACCCAACCGAATGGATCTTTAGCGCGGCCATATTGGAGATCGATCAATCTAGTGTAAAGATCCTGAGTTACGCTTCCTACCTGAAAATTATTGATCATGTAATTCTCCCCTTTAAAATTGAGGGAACCAACCGGGGAGATAACCGCGGCCGTACCGGAACCGAATGATTCGGTCAAGGAGCCGTCTTTGATCCCGGCAAGAACCTCATCAATACTGATCGGGCGTTCTTCGACCTCATAGCCAAGGCTTTTAGCTAATTCAATCACTGATTTACGGGTAATTCCGGGTAAAATGGAACCGCCTAAATTCGGTGTAACTAATTTCTTGCCAAAGACGAAAAAGATATTCATCGCCCCGACTTCCTCGACATACTTCTTTTCACGGGCGTCAAGCCAAAGCACTTGGGAAAATCCCTTTTCTTGGGCTTTGGCTCCGGCCAGCAAACTGGCGGCATAATTCCCACCCGTTTTGGCGTTGCCGACACCGCCAACCGCGGCTCTGATATAATAATCCTCCACATACAAGCTGATCGGTTTGAATCCTTCCTTAAAATAAGCGCTCACTGGGGTCAAAATGACGAAAAACATATAATCGTCGGCCGGATGCACGCCCAAAGCGTCCCCGGTTCCAATCAAAGTTGGACGGATATATAAGGAAGTGCCTGCCGTTCTTGGGATCCAACGTTTTTCCAAGTTCACCAAAGCGGTAACGGATTCCAGAAAATACTCCACCGGAAATGGCGCCATGCACATTCTTTCCGCCGAATCATACATCCTTTTAGCGTTCTCCTCCGGCCGAAACAATAAAATTCGGCCATCCTCAGCCGCATAGGCCTTTAACCCTTCAAAGATCTCTTGTGAATAATGCAAAACTACCGCAGCTGGTCCGATATTCATCGGAGCGTATTGGCTGATTTTCGGATCGGTCCAGCCCTTCCCCTTATAGTAATTCATAGTAAACATGTAATCGGTAAAGACCTTGCCGAATCCCAATTGTGACGGGTCTTGATACAAAGGTTTCAATTGGTTGTCAGCTAATTTTTCAATCTTAATATTCATTGATTGTCTCCTCTCTAATATTGTTTTTAAATGGTTTAAATATCAGACCATTTTGATCCCATATAATTGGAAAATTTATAACCATTATAGCACAAATGCGCCGGAAACGAACAACAGATATTTTGTATTGATAGGTTTGGCAATAAAGTTAAACAAAAAACGCCTTTAACGGCGTTAATCATGTTTGCATTCGAGCAATCTTAATAAGCGGCTGACCGTTAGGTCAAGCTTGGTCGCTAATTTATAACTATCCTCATCATCCAAACCGGATCGAACATTTCCGACCATAAGGTCTTGCTTGATTTGACTGATTTCCTGTTGAAAAAGGAGGAGATCATTTTCTAACATCAAAGTCACCTGAATCTATCGGAAAATGTTTTGAAACCCGTTGATCATTGGGATCTATTTCCCAAATTCACCGATGTATTATTGATTATAGCTCTTTGCCAAAAGAAAATCCACTCTGATAAAAGAAGATTAATTTGGAACAGAATCGATTTTCAATATAATATATCAGCTTTCCTTGTCGATATAAAGCATTTAAAGACTTTTCCTAAAACTTGCCGATTCCGGTCGAACCAAACCCACCCGCGCCGCGTTTGGTCTCACCGAGTTCGGTTACTTCTTCCCAATCAACTCGACAAATTGGTAGAAACGCTAATTGAGCGATCCGGTCTCCCGGATGAATCACAAATTCTTGATCGCTGTCATTCTTGACCAAACAAATAATTTCGCCACGATAATCGCTGTCGATTACTCCAACAGCGTTGGAAAGGGATATGCCGTGTTTAGATGCTAACCCGCTACGGGGAAAGACTAAAGCCACCAGATCCGAGCCGGGAAGTTCGATAGCGATTCCGGTAGGAACCTTCCCCCGGGACCGTGCCGGAATGGTGATCTCCGTGTCGCAACAAGCATGAAGATCCATTCCCGCCGAACCTTCGGTAGCATAGGACGGCAT
Organism: Bacteroidota bacterium; assembly: GCA_050261255.1. Taxonomy (GTDB): domain Bacteria; phylum Bacillota; class UBA4882; order UBA8346; family UBA8346; genus JAAYHS01. The sequence goes on along the minus strand of JBLNDC010000638.1, from coordinate 214 downwards.
TGGGATTTTAGTCTTTAATAACGGCGAGACGATTTTTACCTTAACTTTAAACCCGGTGCTCATTTGGCCCCTCCATTTTATGAAAAGGCCCGATGGCCGTAATTACCGGTTCCTCAGCTCCGAACATTTCTCCAGCGACGCGTAGGACATCTTCCGGGGTGACCGCTTCCACCTTGGCTACGCTCTCTTCCGGGGTCAACAGCTGATCCTGATA
>JBLNDC010000637.1:0-5127 GCA_050261255.1 Bacteroidota bacterium | reverse complement strand
GCTCCCATCCTGGGAGAACACACCGCTAAAGAACTCGCCCGCGATCTGGAAAATCACCCGGTGATCCTAACAGCCAACCATCATGGGGTTGACTATTTCACCCAGTCATATCAGGGGAATTTTACATTTCTATTATATCGCCGTAAGTTTGCCGAAGGCTCAACCATTACACCGATTTTTGCTTGCGGCGGCATACCGTTAAGTAACTCATCCTATCCTAAAGGAATGCTGTTTTATGACGCCATTCAGCCGGATTCCGGCGAGTTGCCCTTTAAACAACCGATCTTCCCTAATAATCTTAACCAGACAACCGTTCACGCCGCCCCACGATTTAACGAAGATATGGTAGAATCAGCCATCAGACAGCTTGAGAAAAACCTAAAAATGGAACGGATTTCAAAGACGGCATATGAAACGGCCAGGGAGATTTTGGAAGAAGAATACTTGGACCCTTTGGTCTTAAAACAACCGGATTATTCCGCTCAGGCGACATTGCTAAATAATCGTTTGGGGAAAAAGATCTTCGCCGCAAAAAAGCTTCTTCCCGATTTAATCTATATTGAATTTGAAACGATTACCGCTTTGTTATTGAAAAAAGACTTATTCAACCCCGATTCTTTGGTTTATCGAATTTTTTTCGACCCCGTTTTACGCAATGCGGTTATTAAAAGTTTAAATGGTAAAAAGGGTTGTTGGAACTTGGAAAAAATTACGGGCTTAGTCAAGGGGGCGGTAACTGTTAATTCCGGCGCCCATCTCCTAGCCGGATACGGCAGCATCTTTTTTTGGGGTTTGGATGTTTTAGGGAGACGCTATCCGTTAGCAATAGACGATATTAAAGGGCCAACGCCATATTTAATCGGAATTGACGGCTTCGGAGAAAGACATAAGATACCCTTTGAGCCGCTCTCGGTCCTGGCGGCCTTGGATTCGAAGTTGATCTTTCCCAACTTGTTTACGATGTTCGCCGTAGTTAGTTTAGCGCGGGCAGTGACCTGCGTCGGCGGATATTTTCAAAGCGATTATCTTCCGGCGATTCAAAACGGATTAATCGAAGCCCTAAACAGTATCGATGGTTATCGTAATTATGCCCAAGCGATAGCTGGGGTTACAACTGATCTCTATTTAAGCGGGATGATGTTTTTATTGGCCGGTGTAAACGGCCGGTTTGCGACTCCGGCCGGCCCGATTGAGATCATAAGCAGAGGCGGCTTAAAAGACGGATTTTTAAATGAGTTAGGGTCGCTTTCAATCATCGCCGCTCATCAAATCGGATTATTTAACATCTACCCCGATTTGGTTTCAAGACCGGAACGTATCGAACGGTGGCAAAAAAGTTTGGCCTTTGAATTAAACCGGGAAAACTGGAAATGGGTTCTTCCGTAAGCATTTTAGGAAAAACTTTTCTTTTAGATTAATGGAGGTATCTGGAATGCGTTGGTTTAGAAAACTCATTGTTATAATGATCATTACCTTATTTACAGTGGGATCGATTGATATCAATGCAGGAACCGTTAAAAAAAAATGGGCCAATCCTGAATAACGGCGCCAAATGGCGGATTGGCTTTTGCCAAAGCGAACCTTATCAGGACTATGCCAGTAATTTTTATTACATTATCAAAGGTCTTGAGGAGGCGGGTTGGGTCTCCGGGACTAAGGACCTGCCCTTTAAGACAGGCCAGGACGATACCGAGGAAATGTGGAATTGGCTTGCCCTACGCAATGTGAGCCAATATCTTGAATTTGTGAAAGACGCCTATTACGACTTGAAAGAGATGTCTAATCGGGGCATACTGGGTGAAAAAAAGATAATCACACGGTTGCAAAGAAATAAGGATATTGATTTGATGATTGTTACCGGGACTGCTGCTGGGCTTGCCTTATCAAAGGGAGACCATTCGGTCCCGATACTTGTTTTTTCAACCAGCGATCCGGTAGGTTCGGGAATTATCAAATCCGCTACCGACTCTGGCAAGGATAATGTTTGGGCCCATGTGGACCAAGGGCAGTTTCGCCGACAGGTCCAAGTCTTTCACGATATCTTCAAGTTCAAAAAGATGGGTTTGGTCTATGAAGATTCCGAGCTCGGACGGAGTTATATCGCATTGAACGATATTGAGAATATAGCCAAAGAAAGAGGTTTCAAGCTTATCAGTTACCATGTTAAAGAACCGGTGAACTCTTCCGACGAGGCCAGATACTACCGGGATTTACGCGTCGCTTATCAAGAGATAACCAAGGAAATTGACGCAATGTTACTTACTGTTTCGCCAACTAAACCGGAGATGCTCGCGGAATTGCTTACTCCTTTTTATGAGCATCAGATACCGGTATTTTCTCAAGGGGGCGCTTTGGAAGTAAAATACGGCGCTTTGATGAGCATTACCCAAAATGACTATCAAAATTTGCAAAAATTCGCCGCCGGAACAATCGCTAATGTGTTTCACGGCACTAAACCCCGGGAACTTCCACAAATCTTTGAAAGCACGCCCAGGATAATCTTAAATCTTGAAGTCGCTAAAAAAATTGGTTATAAACCGTCTTTCGATATTTTATACGTGGCGGATGAAATCTATCGCGAAATCAAAAAGGACAATAAGTAAGGCATACATCTTGAGGGGGATCAAAATGAATCAGCAAAAGACGCGCTATGCGCTGATCATAGTTTCGGTTATCTTGGTTATGATTGTGACCGTTTTTACAGTGGGTTTAAATAGCAGCTCCTTTAAAAAGAGTTACATCAATTCACTAGTAGCCAGTTTTTCAGTAGTTGCCACCCAATATGTTGACAAAATTGAATACGCCTTGAAATATGGGAAACCTTTGGCTAATTTTCACGGCTTGGTCGAAATGCTCCAAGAGGCTAAAGAACAATCCGAAGGGGTAGATAATATTCGGATAATTGGGGAAGACGGAGTGATCCTCTATGATTTAAGCCAAAACGAAGTGGGTCGAAGATTGCCTCAGCCGCTATTGCTACATAATGATTTCAGGGATGGTAAAGAAGAAGGAACTAGGTCTTATTTCCTTTTTGAAAATGAATATCATGTTTTGATCCCGATTTATGACCGGCAAGACAGCTGGGCTGGAAGTATGGAAATGATTTTTAAAGAGTCAATGGTCAATACCCATACCAACCGCTTTTTACACCGGATAATTTGGTATTCTTTATTATTATGCCTCTTTTCAATGGTAATTTTGATCTTCTTAATAATTAAACTGCCAATCGTGACTAAGAATGGAGATGTCAACCGTAAGTTGGTCTTAGTCACAATCGCGATCATCCTAAGCTTGGTCCAGATCGCTTTTGGATTAATTAACTATGGTATCTTTAAAAAAGTTTACACCGATATTGCCAAAGGAAATACAAGGAAAACTGCGGTTTTAATTCAAAAAGAAATAAATCAGGTAATCAACAAAGGGCTGGTTTATCAAGATTTAACAGACATTCAAGTGTGGTTGAGGGGCTTTTTAAAGGCTATTCCTGAAATTGAACGGATCGAGATTACCGACCAAAATAATAAGGTTTTATATTCCACCGATACTCAGGTTCAAACAGCGCCGGTTAGCCCTGAGTTACAAATGGAACATCCGTTGCGGCCGGATCATGAACAAACTAGCGCTATTTTGAGAACAACTTTTTCGAAAAAACATATTGAGCAAAAGTTACTTAATATTGCATTAGATATGATGACTGTATTGGTTACCTCGTTTATCTTTATGATTGAAGTCCTTCTCTTTCTGGCGGTTGTCTTAAAAAAAGGGATGAAAGATAAAACCGTGCAGGAACAAGCCGTGAAAAAAGAGGGCACGGATGTCGACTTAGTCCGTCCTTTGGGTTTCATCATCTTTTTTAGCGCCTTTATGTCCATGACTTTTATCCCTGTTTTGATGAAAGAATTATACCGACCCCTATGGGGTCTTTCCGAGAATGTTATTTTTGGTCTGCCCATATCGGTGGAGTTATTTTGCGGCGCTATGGCGGCGCTCTTAGCCGGTTACTTGATGGGGCGGACAGGTTGGAAACCGATATTTTTCATCGGTTTGTTCTTCTTTGGATGCGGCGCGTTTTTATCGGGGATGGCTCGGGATGCGGTCGCCTTTATTATTGCTCGCGGAGTATTCGGGGTGGGATATGGTTTTTGTTTGTTATCAATGCAAGGATACGCAAACTCGGCAACGGATTTTGTTGCTAAAAACAAGGGGATTTCGGTATTGACCGCCGGCTCTTACGCCGGAATCAATTGCGGCTGTGTTTTAGGCGCGATGCTGGCTGAGCGAATCGGTTTTTCCAAAGTTTTTTATGTGACTTTTTCAACCAGTGTTTTAGCTGGAGTATATGTGTTGCTTTATATGAAAAATAGCGTGGTCCCCAAAACAAGGAGTAAACTTGGGAAAAAAGGGCGGTTGGGCCAATTTTTCGGTGATCGAAAACTTTGGTCATTCCTGGTGTTTATTGTTATTCCGGCAGCAATTAGCGGCATGTTTTTGGAATACTTTTTACCGCTATATTCGAAGGCTGTCGGGGTATCAGCCGCGGATGTAGGCCGGGTATTTCTCCTTAACGGTTTGGCTGTCGTTTATATGGGGCCGGTCATCAGTAAGTTTATCGGGAAATACTTTGGCTTTAAAATTCCATTGGTAATATTCGCTTCGATTATAGCGACAGCAATGCTCTTGTTCGCCAGGTTAAATAGTATTCAAGCCGCATGCCTTAGCGCCGTGTTGCTGGGTGTTGCCGTCGGATTTGGAGATGCGGTCCAGAACAACTATTTGTTAAGCCTGGAGACAACTGCAAATTTAGGCGAGGGGATTGCTATCGGCTTTTTGAATGTAACGACCAAAATTGGACAGACTCTTGGACCGTTGATTTTCGGATTATTAATGGTATTAGGTCCGTCGCTGAGTGTTGGGCTTATTGGATGGAGTGTCATCGGTTCACTAGCGCTGTTTGTGATTCTTTCATCTTCTGGAAATAGAAACGGAATTAATAATTGATAAGATATAGAAAAGTGGTGTTTGGATTGGGGATTGTTTATGAAAATCGGGTAAATATTTTAAAAGCTTTGGCGGCGACTACCTCAGAGATTGATGAGTTGTTAGCATATAACCAAAACGTTTTTAACC
>JBLNDC010000636.1:0-3408 GCA_050261255.1 Bacteroidota bacterium | reverse complement strand
ATGCCGGATACTCATCGTTGCTGGCCATTCTTTTCGGCTTAATTGTTGGCGTATTATGCGGTTTATTTAATGGTTTTGTGATTACCCAGTTAAAATTACCGCCGTTTATCGCCACGCTTGGGATGATGATGATTGCCCGTGGAGCGGGTTTATATATTACGAATGCCGCTCCAATTACAGTTACGGAACCATTTTTTGATCTGTTGGGAAGCAGAATTCCGGGGACGGTGATACCAACCCCAGTGGTGATTATGATTTTGGTCGCGCTCATTTTTGGTTTTGTATTGCGAAAGACCCGTTTGGGCCGGTATGCCTATGCGATCGGATCCAACGAAGAAGCGGCCCGCCTTTCCGGTTTAAACATTAATTTAACCAAATATATGCTATATGCCATTTCCGGACTTTTATCGGCTGTTGCCGGTATCGTCCTTGCCTCCCGTTTATCAACCGCGCAAGCAACTGCCGGGAATGCTTATGAGCTTGACGCAATCGCTTCGGCCGTCATCGGCGGCGCCAGCTTAAACGGTGGTGTGGGGACGATTACGGGAACCATGATCGGTGCCTTTATTATCGGGGTGCTTAGAAATGGTTTAAATATGATGGGGGTTTCATCGTTCATACAACAAATTACGATAGGAGGTGTTATTATCGTAGCAGTCTATATCGACCAGCTTCGAAACAAAAAAGCTTAAAAGAAAAAGAAACTTGATAATCAGACTCTTAATCCAAAACTTGAGGAGGAAAAAATCATGTTCAAAGGTAAAAGTATTGTAATTATCATGGCCGTAATATTTGTCCTGAGTTTAGTGTTTGGAAATGTTTTCGCCGCTGCAGAGGACATTGCGGTTATCGTAAAGACTAACAACTCATCTTATTGGCAGGTTGTTAATAAAGGCGCTCAAGCAGCCGCCAAAGAACTCGGTATTAAAATCACCTATGATGGACCGGCTGCTGAAACAGATATTAACGGTCAAGTATCTTTAGTTGAAAATGCGATTAACCGTCAAGTAAAAGGTATCGTGCTTGCCCCTTGCGATCCGAAAGGTTTGGTTAAAGTGGCGGAAAAAGCGAAAGCGGCTGACATTGCTTTAATCGGTATAGATTCCGCTCTCGACACCAAATGTGATTCCTTCTTAACCACCAACAACGTCGTCGCCGGCCAAAAAGCCGCTCAAGAATTAATTAAACGGGCCGGGACTAAAGGAAAAGTTGCTTTAATGCTTTATGTTGCCGGTGCCGGAAGCTGTGTTGACCGCGCTAAAGGTTTTACCGATGTAATCAAAGCCAAAACCAAGATGAAAATCATTGGGCCGTATTATTCCGATTCCGATTCGGCTAAAGCCTTAAATCAAATGACTGATGTACTGGCCGCCAACCCGGACTTAAAAGCTGTTTTTGCCGCAAATGAACCAACAGCGATAGGTGTTGGTAAAGCGATTGATCAGGCTGGAAAAGCAGGCAAAATTGTCGCAATCGGTTTTGATGGTGCTCCGATTCTCCAAGATTATGTAGCTAAGGGAGTTCTCCAGGCGATTATGGTTCAAAGCCCTTATAATATGGGTTACCTTGGCGTCAAGACCGCCTGGGATAAAATTAATGGCAAACCGTTCAAAGAATTCATTGATACCGGAGTATTTGCCGTAACCACTGAAAATATTAAAACCGATGAAGCGCAAAAAGCTTTAGGCAATAAATAATTAATTTACTATCTTAGAGTACTCAAACTTAGAGGTCTGTCAAAAACCAAATGACAGACCTCAATTTTCTAATCGGATCAGCTAAAGGATTCATCTCTTAGACTGGAGGGATGGAGTTTGAAGACCCAACTTAGAAAAATATTGTCAATGCTTCTTATGAATCCTTTTTTAAAAAAGATACGGGTTTTTTATTTGATCTTGAGTATTATTGGGATAATGATTATTTTTTTAATAATTCAAGGATCTATGGGAATTAGCAATATTGATACAATGCAGCGGGTAAATCAAAAAATGTTTAATACTGCGTTGCAATCAATGAAAGACATAACCACCCTAAGATTAAATTTGCTTTTTATCAAAGAAAATTATTTAAAGCGTCTTTCTCAATTATCCGACAGTAGTGCCTTGGATTACACTTTTAATTCCATTGAAAGCAATTTGCAAATTATTGAACAGATTGCCAAAAACACCGCGGCCCATACCCGTATCAGCGAACTGGTTAACGAACCGGCAAAAGACCTTATCGTCACAATACAAGAGCTAAAACAGTTAGCGTATGCCCGGGATACCAAAGTGAATTTTCTCGAATGTGAATCCAAACTTTTCCGGGCGATTAAAGACTTAGATAACATTCAAATTCAGGTCCAAGAAAATTTCTATAATACATCTACTTTTAGTACAATCTATTCTCAGAAACAAAAAAGTATGGGAATTATTAGTTTATTAATCAGCGCCTTGATTGCGGTAATTGTTGGGTTACTTGTCAGTCTTTCAATTTCCCGACCGTTAAAGGAAATTATCAAATCAGCAAAGTCTATAGCATCTGGCGATCTCACTAAAGATTTACCGGTATTTGGCTGTCGCGAAGCATGTGAGGTCGTCCAAGAGATTAATACTTCATTAAGTAGTTTAAGACAATTAATCGGGGTTATCAATAAAGGATCTGAAACAATTATACAGGTCAGTGGTGATTTAAAAACTGCCTCCCATGAAGCGAGCCGTTCATCGGAAGAAGTGGCGCATGCGATGGAGGAGTTAACGAAGGGTGTTAACAGTCAAACGGACTATGTTAATCAAATGGTCCAAACGGTTAATAACCTTGGAGAAATGGTCCGCCGGGTTTCCCAAGAGATACTGAATGTTGCCTCTTCTTCGGAAAAAGTGGCCGAATCGGCCAAAACCGGTGAAAAAGTAACCGTTGATGTCGCTGAGGAAATTAATGAACTTTATTTATCAACTAAGGAAATTGATGAGGTCATTCTTAGTTTAAATCAAGCCATGGAAGAAATTGTAATGAGCACGACCGAAATCAGGGAAATAGCCGATCAAACTTCATTGTTATCCCTCAATGCCTCAATAGAAGCTGCCAGAGCTGGTGAACACGGTAAAGGTTTTAGTGTAGTCGCAAACGAAACTAGTAAATTGGCTGATCGAAGCAGAAATGCCGCTCAATTAATCACTGATCTAACCGAACAAATGAAAAAACAAACCGGATATGCAATTCAGGTAATGCAAAAAGGAATCACCAGAGTTGAAGAGGGTAAAACTTTAACCATGGAAGCTTCCCTGGCATTTGAGGGTATTTTCCAAGAATTAAAAGGGACTTTGGTTAAAATAAATATGGTGGCTAATCTTGCTCAAGAAATGAGCAAATATAATGAGTCGGTCATAGTAGCCATTTCCAAAATCGCTGCCACTAGCGAGGAAAGTT
>JBLNDC010000635.1:0-2566 GCA_050261255.1 Bacteroidota bacterium | reverse complement strand
GTTATCAACCATCCGCCCCGGAACCGGCCCAATTGAATAAGTTCAATTTTCGAAAGAAAACCCCAGCGCTGAAACTATCCCGGTATCAGGAGTTGCTGGCAGGCGGGCTTTTTTTTGAAAGGCCACCCGCTCCTCCAACGCCCCAAGCGCCGGAGAGGGAGTTTTATTCGGAATTGGTGGTTTATGGGATCGTCAAGGGCAAGGAGAGCCGGGCTATCGTGGGGCTGAATGAGGAACCGGTGCAAACCTGGATCGTCAGACCAGGTTCGGTGGTGGATGGGGAGACGATCGTGACAATCGGCGCTAATTATATTGAGGTGAGGAATGAAAGCGGGACGGGGAAGGTGTTTTTGAGGGAGTAGGATAGGCATGAGGTATAAGTATTGAAAGATAAGCCGACGGGGCTTGTCTTTTTTATTGAGAGATTAAAATTCATGCTAAATCATTTGAAACCAATTAAATAATGACTAGTATAAAAATGGACTGGGAAACTATGAATTCAGGTTTAATTGATTGAATTGACAAAAAATGGTACGATCATAGCAGAATATGCTTACGACCCGGAAGGCTTGCGGGTAGTCAAACGGGCTAAAGGCGAGACGACTCACTATGTCTTCGAAGGCACGGAACCGATCTTTGAAAAGATAATAACAGCCGATAAGAGTAAATCCTATGTATACGCCTTAGGAAAATACCTGGCACGGGTTGACGGAGTAATCGGAGACCCGGAGATGAAAAAATACTTCTATCATACCGACCATATAGGGTCAATTAGGGTAATAACCGATCAAGCGGGACAAGTAGTCTTTAACGCTGATTACTTGGCCTTTGGGACTCAATTTGGCAAGGACACTGACTTTGAGGAACTGCACGGATTCACCGGGAAAGAGTATGACCCTGATATCGGCCTCTATTACTTCAACGCAAGATGGTACGACCCGGATCTGGGACGTTTCATCAGCGAAGACCCGGCTGCTGACCCTAATAACCCGAATCTTTATTCTTATTGCGGGAATAATTCCATAATGCGCGTCGATCCCACGGGTGAAATCTTCTGGGTGGCTGCTTTAATTGGCGGTTTAATCGGAGGCATAGACGCTGTTTGTAATGGAGGAGACTTTTTCACGGGGTTCTTCGTTGGTGCGGTAGGCGGAGCCATTAGCTTTGGATACGGTCAGGTGTTTGGCAGTTCTATATTAGGAGGCGCTTTAGCCGGCGGGTTCACCAGTGGAACCATGTCGGTATTGATGGGTGGAGACTTCGGGGACGGTTTTAGGACAGGGTTCGTCAGCGGAGGGATAGCAGGTTGGTTGGGTAGTAAGACTAATTATACGGGAGATCAATTCTTAAATGGCGTGAAGAAGTGGTTTAATGGAGCTTTTGGCGAGTTTGTCGCTACGGGGAGATATACATTTAGCGCTGGGGATGCGTTAGCGTTATGTGGGGCGACAGATGCCATATCAGAAGCGTTATCGGTTGCGTTAGATCCGCCGGCAATTGAGTCTGAGGAACCGAATGGCAGTGGTACTCCAACTTTAGATGCATTATCAGGAGAAGATGATCCATGGTATTATTATAGTCAAAGAGATCCAGATTGGGCTAATGAACCATATACTATAATTGATGATCCAGAACAAACAATTGGTGAAACGGCATGTGGACCAACTTCGGCCGCAATGGTAATCACCAAACTCACCGGGGAACCTGTTACCCCGCTTATGACAGCGCAGTTTGCTTTAGATCCAAACCATTGTTATAGAACACGCAATGATGGGACAAAAGGGCAGTTTTTTACAGCAATAGGGAAAGAATATGGCCTATCTGTAAAAGAAACTACTAGCTTTTATGAAGCAAAAAGGCATTTAAAAAATAATCCTAATTCAATAGTAGTTGCCTCAATGGGACCAGGGCATTTTACAGGAAGTGGGCATTATATAGTATTGAATTCCACGAAAGGTTTTACAACACATGTCCTCGATCCATATAGTGCTTCAAAAAACCGTTTTTGGTGGGATTTGACATTAGCATTTGAAGGGAAACGTTACTATATTTTTACAAAGCCATAAATAGTCGTGAAATAGATATTTTTCAACAATAATATATTTCAAGTTTTATTAATGAAGGGAGAGAAGTTTATGAATAAGAGATACTTAAGGATAATACTGAGCCTAGTTATTGTTTTATCATTTTACAGCAGTTCAGCTTTGGGAGAAGATAAGGAAATCAAATTGAATCGGGGGGAATGGAAAAAACTGAATACATTCTTCAGTAATTTTTCGGAAGTATTCCTTAGACCCTTCGAAAGAGGCCAAATCAGCAATGAAGAGTTAGTTAATTTCGGTATTTTTCATAATAAGATAAATAATTACAAATTGTTCCAGGCATATAATTCCTCAGATTTGAAACTGGATAAGAAATATGTTGAAGCTTCGGTGGAGAAATATTTTGGGATAAAGACAATTACTCATGAGTCAACAGGTGATGCGACTTATAAAGATGGATATTATTTTATATCGGATGGAGCGGGAGAAGTTTATCTCTTTTCACAGGTTACCAAGTTTATTGA
>JBLNDC010000634.1:0-2680 GCA_050261255.1 Bacteroidota bacterium | reverse complement strand
TATCGCTGAATTCTTAATCGGCAACATTGATGATGACGGTTATTTGCAATGCGAACCGCAAGAAACCGCTGCTATTTTTTCTGTCGCGGCCGAAGTCGTCGTCAACCTACTCCAACTGATCCAAACCTTTGATCCCGTTGGTATCGGGGCCCATAGTTTAGAGGAATGCCTCCTTTTACAACTGAGATTTAAAAAAGAATATACCAACGGTAAAATTAAGTTTTCCGAAGAAACGATTGACCGTGCCGAAAGGATCATTCTTGACCACCTTCACGATCTAGCCGATGGTAAGTTAAACAAGATCTCCCATCATTTAAAAAGCTCGATTCAAGATATCCTCTCTGCCGTTGACTTGATAAAAAGTCTCGACCCGAAGCCCGGACGTAACTTCGTGAAACGCAGCGAAATCCCTTATGTTATTCCTGATGTGATCATAAGAAGAGAGGGGACCGGTTATCTCATCCTGGTTAATGAGACCGAGCATACCCGGATAACAATCAATCCCCTTTACCGACAATTCCAGTCAGCCAAAGTCAACTTTGATCCGGCCGCGGTTGAATTCATCAAAACAAAATACCACTCGGCGAGCTGGCTGATTAAATGCATTGAACAACGGCGATTGACTCTTTATAAGATCGCCGACTCCCTATTGAAGTTGGAGCATGATTTTTTCGAATCAGGTCCCCGTTTTTTGAAGCCTCTAACCTTACGCGATCTCGCTTTAGCGACCGGACTCCATGAATCCACAATCAGCCGGGCAACCAAGGCAAAGTTTATCGATACTCCATGGGGAGTTTACTCTTTTAAGTATTTCTTCTCCAGTAAGCTGGAGTCTCCCGACGAATCTTTCGTATCGGCAGAGGTGGTTAAAAGCTTAATCAAAAAAGCCATTAAGAGCGAATCGGCTACCACTCCCCTTAGCGACCAACAATTAGCCATGTTATTACAGAAGGAACACCAGATCCGAATCTCCCGGCGAACCATAGCCAAATACCGTGAAGAAATGTTGATTCCCGCTTCAGGGAAACGAAAGAATCGCTAAACCGTTTATTGCTTGCCTTCTTGGGCTTGATAGATTAATACTGCGCCCAGTATCAAGACGGCCTTGACGACATATTGCCAGTATTCATCGACATTTAACAGGGTCATGCCATTCAAAATAATACCCAAAAAGATAACTCCGATAAATGTCCTCCATACTCTTCCCTTCCCCCCGGACATGCTTACTCCACCAATAACCGTCGCCGAGATTACATCCAATTCCCATCCTTTGGCGACTGTAGGATTGCCTGCTTGGACCTGAGAAGAGACGAGTATTCCGCTAAGCGCCGCTAAAAATCCTAATAAGGCCTGGCTGATCATTTTTACCTTGACAATATTGATCCCACTCAAGCGTGATGACTCCAAATTACCGCCCACCGCATAAACAGCTCTGCCAAAGGTCGTAAATTTGGAAACAAACCACATAACACCGAAAACAACCAGAAAAACTATGGCCGGAAAAGGGATTACTCCTAGAAGGTAACCGCTCCCGAAAAAACTATACCATTCCGGAAACGAAGTAACCGGGAAACTATTAGTCAGTAAAAAAGCCCCCCCATATAAACCGGCCATCAGCGCCAAGGTAGTAATAAACGACGGCACATTAAAACGAATTCGAATCCAACCGGTAAGAACACCAGCGCAAATGCCTACTAAGAGGCAGACAGCCATCCCGATGATTACCGCATAATTAGTCGAGATCCCGATGGCGGTAAGATCTCTGGTTATCACCGCCGCCAAACAACCGGAGAATGCCACCATGGAACCAACACTCAAATCAATTTCTCCCGAAATCATGACCAAGGTCATTCCAAAAGCTATAATTCCCTGCATTGAAACATTACGAAGGATGTTAAAAAAATTAGCGGTCGTAAAAAAACCGGGAGCCGCAAAAGCAAAGCAAATAAAGATAAAGATGAGAATACCTTCCAGAATAAATTCATTTATATTAATCTTGACCTTTGCCTGGGAAGGTATTTTTAAATTCACTGACTGCATCGTCATTTTAAGCCTCCATACACAAAGAGTAAATTTCATCCAGACTTACGTTGTCCGGGAATATCTCCTGTTCGATACGTCCTTGTTTCATGATCAGGATTCGATGGCAGACCTCCAATAGTTCTTCCAATTCCGTGGAAACAAAGATCGAACTTAACCCCTGCTTGCTTAAATCCCACATAATCTGAAAGATCTGTTGTTTAGCCTGAACATCGATTCCCCGGCTTGGTTCATCGAAAAAAACCACCTTCGGTTCAGCATTCAGCCAATTCCCGATGACCACTTTTTGCTGATTGCCGCCGCTTAAAGATGAAACCGGGTTTTCAATATTGGATAGCTTAATTTGTAAGCTTTCAATCACCCGGTTGACATAGGGGTCTTGCATCTTTTTGTTGAGTAAACCATGAACCGACATGGACTCCATACTCGCAAAGCTCAGATTATCCCTGATGCTTAAAATTTGGACCAACCCTTCTTCTTTCCGGTTCTCCGGCGTCATCGCCAGTCCCATTTTCTTCATCGTTACAATATCAGACTTAGTAAAAACTTTATGATCGATGACTATCTCACCGCTATCAAACTGGTCTGCGCCGAAGATGGAGCGTAGCAACTCCGACCGGCCCGAACCAAGCATACCGGC
>JBLNDC010000633.1:0-3815 GCA_050261255.1 Bacteroidota bacterium | reverse complement strand
GTTACCGATTCCCTTACCGTTGTTGGATGGAGGTTGGATTGTCATCTTATTGTTGGAAAAGTTATTCCGGAAGGAATTTTCAGCGGAACAAAAAGCCGCCGCCCAGATGGTGGGGTTAATGGCCATGTTGGTCCTGGGAGTGTTGGTGACTTATAATGATGTGTTGAGGTTTATTAGGATGTATTTTTGATTTACTTACTTTTGGCGATCCGTTATGCGTTACGAGTACCGCGTTACGCGTGTGATTGTGAGTCATGATTGTTAATAGCCGTTAATTGATTGTTTTTACGCGTAACGTTGAACACATAACGCGTAACGAAAGTTAAGATAGTTAATGACCCGGTCTAAAAGTAGGCCGGGTTTTTGTTCTTCATTTTAAAACCCAATTTCATAAATTCCCCAATGGAAAAATGATCTTAAAATTTCTAATCCGAACTTAACTTCTCCGGGGATGAATGGTATAATCTTAAAAGAATGATTACCAACAATAATCAAAGCATATCCCGCCGGGTCAGCCGCCCGGTAAATGTGGGCTCGGTGCTGATTGGGGGCGATTCTCCCATCACCATCCAATCCATGACCAACACGGACACTAGGGATCAAAAAGCCACTCTAGAACAGATTCATAAGCTCTCCGAGTCCGGATGCGAAATAGTCCGGCTGGCTGTACCCGACACTGCTGCAGCGGACAATCTAGCTTACTTGGTCGATCATGCCCCGGTCCCCTTGGTGGCCGATATCCATTTTGATTATCGGTTGGCTTTAACCGCCATAGAGGCCGGAATCGCCAAATTACGGATTAATCCGGGGAATATCGGGGAGAGTTCTCGGGTAAAGTTATTGGCGTCCAAGGCTAAGGAACGTGGCATTCCAATCCGGATCGGGGTTAACGCCGGTTCCTTGGAAAAAGATTTGCTAGCGAAATATGACGGCCCCACCCCCGAAGGGATGGTGGAGAGCGCCCTGCGGCATGTTCGGTTGTTGGAAGAGGCGGACTTTACGGAGATCGTTATTTCTCTAAAGGCGTCTTCGGTACCGGCGACGATCGCGGCTTACCGATTATTAGCCCAACAGTGCCAATATCCGTTACATATCGGGATCACCGAAGCCGGAACCTGGTATAAAGGATCGATCCGTTCCGCGGTAGGTCTCGGCATTCTATTATGGGAGGGCATTGGGGATACTCTGCGGGTCTCTTTGACCGGCGATCCCGTTCGTGAGGTTGAGGCCGGGAGGATAATACTTGAAAGTTTAGGACTACGAAGTTTTGGAGCGACGGTAGTATCTTGCCCCACCTGCGGCCGTTGCCAGGTAAATCTGGAAAAGCTGGCTCAGGCCGTGGAAAGGATGGCTGCTAAGATAGACAAGCCCATTAAGATCGCTGTGATGGGGTGCGGCGTGAACGGACCAGGGGAAGCCAGGGAAGCCGATCTGGGAGTTGCCGGCGGCAAAGGCGAATTTCTCATCTTCCGGAAGGGTGAGATCATCAGAAAGGTCCTCGAGTCGAAAGTTTTAGCGGTATTGGAAGAGGAATTGAATAGGATGATCTAATCCGGTAAATCCCGTCAATCCCGTCAAATAATAAAAGACCTTGTTTTTTAGACAGGATTCACACGGAATATAACCAACAATTACCACAAATATAGTTTTAATTTTACTCTTTACAATTTACACTTTTTTACTGGAGGAGTTTTAATGCGACAATCTAATCTATTTGCGCCTACTTTGAGAGAGACGCCGGCGGAAGCGGAGATCGTCAGCCATCAACTGATGCTCCGGGCCGGGATGATCCGTAAATCAGCCGCCGGGGTATATACTTATCTCCCCTTAGCCCAGCGGGTTTTGAAAAAGATCATGAACATTGTCAGGGAAGAGATGGACCGGGAGGGCGGCCAGGAACTGGCCTTACCCATTGTCCAGCCGGCGGAGATATGGAGAGAGAGCGGTCGGTGGGATGTTTACGGGCCGGAAATGTTCCGGCTGGAGGACCGGCACCGCCGGGAGTTTTGCCTCGGGCCGACCCATGAGGAGATTATCACCACCATTGTCAAAGGCGATGTCCGTTCTTACCGGGATTTGCCGTTAAGGCTCTATCAGATTCAGAATAAATACCGGGATGAGATCCGGCCCCGGTTCGGCTTGATGCGCGGCCGGGAATTCATTATGAAGGATTTATACTCCTTCGACATTGATGAAGCGGGATTAGAGGAAAGTTATCAGGCGATGTACCGGGCTTATACCAGGGTTTTCACCCGTTGCGGCCTTAAGTTCCGCCCGGTGGAGGCCGACTCGGGAGCCATCGGCGGCAATACCAGCCAAGAATTTATGGTCTTGGCTGAGAACGGTGAGGCATTGATCGTCTATTGCGATCAGTGCGATTACGCCGCTAATATCGAAAAGGCCATTTCTAAAGTAGAAGTGGAAGCTGCCGGCCCCGTTAAGGACCTTGAAAAGGTGGCTACCCCAAATCAGAAGACCATCGAAGAAGTCTCCGCCTTCTTAAAAATCAAACCGGAAAACACCATCAAAACCCTTTTCTATGGGACCGAATCCGGATATCTAGCCGTGCTGGTCAGGGGCGACGATCAGGTGAACGAAATTAAGCTCGGTAACTTGATTGAGGGGAACAAGCTATATCTGGCCCCGCCGGAAGAGATTAACCAAATATACGGACTGCCGGTGGGTTTTGTAGGCCCAATCGGCCTCAACGCAGAAATTAAAATTATCGCCGATGACTTAGTGAAAGAAATGCATCAGGCGGTTGTCGGAGCCAATGAAGCAGGTTTTCATCTAATCAATGTCGAACCGTCACGGGACTTCTCTGAGGTTAGCTATGCCGATCTTCGAACTGTTAAACCAGGTGAGCAATGCCCCCGCTGCCAAGGGCGCCTTCATGACGCCCGGGGGATCGAAGCCGGCCAGATCTTCAAATTAGGCACTAAATATAGTAAGGCTTTGGATGCTACCTTCTTGGATGCTCAAGGCCAAAGCCAATTGATCATTATGGGGTGTTACGGAATCGGGGTCAGCCGGACCATGGCGGCAGCCATTGAACAACATTTTGATGAAAACGGCATCAAATGGCCGGTTTCGATTGCTCCCTTCCACGTTCATTTAGTAACAGTCAGCGCTGATCAATTACCGGTGGCGGAAGATTTATACAATCAACTAAATGCTGCCGGAGTTGAAACTTTGCTGGATGATCGTAATGAAAGACCGGGAGTGAAGTTTAAAGACGCCGATTTGATCGGGATTCCGGTCCGGCTCACTATCGGCCCTAAAGGCTTGGCTCAAGGGGAAGTAGAGGTCAAATACAGGCAGACCGGAGCCGAGGAGCGTTGGGCTTTGGATGAAGTGGTGGCGAAAGCCAAGGAATATCTGGCTAAGGCATGAGGCAAGAGGCGTGAGACATGAGTTTTTAGGTAAGGCATGATGCGCAGGGCATGAAGTTGGGTTAATCTATACTCTCCCACTGATTCCGCTTCTATGAAAATCTTCATTGGGGGAGAGCAAGAGAGAGGTCTTCACTCAAGTCACTGGCTGTATTGTTTTTCTCATGCCCCACGCCTCGTGCCTGACAGTAATTATTCATTAATAATACCTGGGGTGTATAATGGCAGGGCAATACATTATCAAACCTGACAATCGATCATTAAAAGTTTTTCGGGGGATTGAAGAGATCTCCTTTTCTTTTCCGATCGGACCTCTTTTGGAAGAAGCCAGGATTTTGGAGATCTTAGTTGATACCGCTAAAGAAACCTGGCAGATCACACTGCTACTTCAAAATACATTAACTCCGGAACAAACCCGGGAAC
>JBLNDC010000632.1:0-2735 GCA_050261255.1 Bacteroidota bacterium | reverse complement strand
GTAATTGATTCTTGTTGAGCCATGGAAAAACCTCCGACAAAACATACGTTCGATTGTGTTACTATTATAAAACATATGTTTGGTTTATTCAAGAGGTTCCTGACTTAACTGGATAGTCATTATATTTTTTAAAAAGTGCAGGAGGAAGAATGGGACGGAAAGTGATAATATTCACTATTCTCTTTTTATTAATAATAAAACCGACGCTCGGCTTAACCAAAGATTATTTTCTTTATGATCATGAACAAAATGAAATATTAACGATAAATGACGCTTTACCCACGGAAAGCCTTAAAAAAATCGGCTTAACTAAAAATCCGGATTTAATGATGGCAACCGGAGTCACCGATAAATTTCTTGCGGTCCATAGTTCTTACCGGATAATGGAAAGTAAAGGGCAAGTCAGTTTCCAGCCTGGCAGATTAATGATTTTTAACGCCAAATCCGGAAGGACCGAGGATCTGGTGGAGATAGGATTCGCACCTTATCACTGGACTTACACAAAAGATCGGTCCTGTTTTTTTATCGCTTATTATTCTTCCCCAAAAAGAGATCAAGTGGAGATTCTCCAATATGATATTAACAAAGCAAAACTAGGGAAAGTAAGTGGGATAGGACGTGAAATAGTCGATTTAAAACTATCATTAAATGATAATACGTTATTAGCGCTAGTGAACTTGGCGGACTTTCGCCAGGAAATAGTGACATTTGAGCTCGCGCCTTTTCAAATCAAATCCAAGCTCACCGTCGAGCCTAATGCCCAGCATCTATTCATTTTAGGCCCCGATCGGGCCGCTTTGGTCGGCTTCAACTCACAGCGGCGGAAGACCGGGTCTGGAATGATTAAAATCATCGATACTTTTAGTAATGCTATAGTGGAAGAGAGAAAACTTAACTTTCCAAGCAGCGGAGTTTATTGGTATGAAAAGAACCGTTCTCTGTTTGTGACAAACGGAATAATGAAGGGTAGACTGATGAAAGGACGGATCTATAAAATAACCGGCGCCGGCATCAGACAGCACCAAATCCCCCGTCCTTGGGCAGGTTTTAGTTACCTTCCGGAACAGGACAAGCTTTATATTCTTGATGATGCCGGTTTAACTTTAATTGATTATGCCCAAAATTTCAGCAAGAATTTTAGTCTTGGCGAGTCCAATTATTATCCCGGTCAATATCGCTATTACTTTCAACGTTTGGCAGAGACGAATTTAGCGCTGATCGCTTCTTTTGAAAAAGGGTATCTCAAGTTTTACGACTTGGAAAAGAACCAAGTTCTCAAGAACGCCAAATGCGGCCGGACGGGAGAACTGGTTTTAAATGTATTGTCTTTTAAAGGAGATCTGGAATCCAGAACGATGGCAACTACTAATCAATGGCAGTCCCGCTTCTATGTATTAAACTGCGCCACCCGGGATATTACCGTGTATGATCAAACCTTTAACGTCCTAAAATATCTAATTTTCGAGGAACAGCCACTGGCGATGTTTCAGGTCAATCATCCAACTTTGAGGACTTTGGTGATTACCACCAAACAATTGTACCTAATCGATGAGGAAAATGTAGTTTTAATTCCGATTGCTGATTTTTCGACCCAAATTTCACAGGTCAAATATTTTGCAGCCGAAAAAGATGCGGTGCTTATTCATACCGACCGGTTGTTAATGGTTTTAGAACCGGAAAATTTCAAAGTAAAGCATCAATTTTATCTCTATGGAAACCCGGAAGAGAAGTATACTAAATTAAGAAACCAGGAGCGAAGGTATTATTTTATACCGGAAATGTAGTCCATTAATCGAACAACACACTCACCGAAATATCTTGGTGAATCCGTCGGATGGCGTCCCCTAAAAGGGGCGCGACCGAAAGGATGGTTAATTTGGAAAGCATCCTTTCCGGAGTAAAAGGAATGGTGTTACAGACTACTATCTCTTTAATGGCCTCATGTTTTAAACGCTCGATCGCCGGAGGCGAAAAAACGCCGTGAGTCGTTAATAAATGAATTTCATGTTTGGCGCCGCGTTCCAGGAGAGCATCGACTACTTGCATAATGCTTCCGGCGGTGTCCACCATATCATCGATGATAATCGGAGTTTTATCTTTTACTTCTCCGATAAAGAAGGCCATTTCGGCAATGTTTGGAGCAGGCCTGCGTTTATACATCACTCCAAGGGGCAACTCGAGTCGGGCGGCGAGTTTTTCCGCTTTTTTAACGCTCCCGGCATCCGGGGCGATAACTACACCGTCAGGCAGGTTCTTTCCGCGAATATACTGGGCTAACATGGGAAGGGCGGTCATATGATCGACCGGGATATTGAAAAAGCCCTGTATTGCCGGGGCATGCAAATCCATAGTGATCACCCGGTCTGCTCCGGCGGTGGTAATAATGTCGGCCAGCATCCGGGCGGCGATTGGTTCCCGCGGCGCTGCTTTTTTTTCTTGACGGGAATAACAATAATAAGGGATAACTGCGGTGATCCGTCCGGCTGACGCCCTCTTTAAGGCATCGATCATGATCAGCATCTCCATAATCTGGTCATTAACGTTAGCCGTGAAAGATTGGAGGATGAAAACATCCGATCCCCGAATGCTTTCTTCAAATCTAACAAAAATTTCACCGTTGGCGAAACGGGATATATTAATGCCCTCCAAACGGACTCCTAAGTATTCGGCGATCTCTTGGCCTAACTGCGGATTGGCGGTTCCGGAAAAGATTTTCATAGGGCCATATTGTGACA
>JBLNDC010000631.1:0-9708 GCA_050261255.1 Bacteroidota bacterium | reverse complement strand
AAGAGAATAAACGGTCTAAATCGCATACCATTCAACCCCTATCCTTGATAAGTCAGAAGTCTACTTTGTTAAAACGAAGTTGCATTTTGAAAATAACGCGTTAAATATAAGAAGAAAAAATTTGATTATGCAATTCCTTAAATTTAACAAAGTAGATATAATCTTTATAATAAAAGCAAGGGTAGTTTCATTGAAATCCCTTGCTGTCTAAACAATTGAAAATCTACTCCCAAATAATTATTTGAAAGTTTGTTAACCCTTTAAAGCCCCGGCTAGAGTTCCCTTGAGTATCCAACGGTGACCGAGTAAATACAAGATAATAGTAGGCGCCGCGGCAATAATCGCAGCCGCCGAATATCGCGGCATATTATCCGTTCCGTAAGCGTTCATAAAAGAGGCTATGCGCAGCTGCATGGTGAATAGGTTCTGGTCGTTAAGTAAGATTAGGCTCAATAAGTAATCGCTCCAGGAACCCATAAAGACAAGGAGGACCGCTAAAATTGTGGCGGGTTTGGCTAAGGGCAGCATAATCCGGAGGAAGATACCGGTGTGCCCGGCGCCGTCAATCCAGGCTGCTTCCGCCAGTTCGCCGGGGAGGCCACGGAAGAATGACCGATAGATTATAGTCCAAAAAGGGATACCAAAGGCAGCCATAGGCAAAAAGAGCCCTGGTAAAGTATCAGTTAGGTTTAAATTGGTACATAGTCGATAAAGCGGAATTAAAACCATCTGCACCGGTACGAAGTAACCGGCTAGGATTGTGTAAAATATAACTTCCGTGACTTTGGTGCGATAGCGTGCGAAGATATAGCCTGCCATGGCTGACGTTGGTACTGTACATAAGATCGCTCCGATACAAACGAAAAAAGTATTTAACAGGCCTTGGTCTATCTTGATGTTGTCCCAGGCAATCACAAAGTTGGTCCAACGGATTTCTTTGGGCCAGCTCCAGGGATTATAAGCATATTCCAGTTGGGTCTTGAACACAAAACACCAAGGTAGCAGGAGCGGTAAAATTACTGCTAAAGCTAAAATTATTAAGATGATGGTAATCGATATTTCGGAAAATCTCCGGCGGTTTCGGGGAAATCCTTCTTCCATAAAGTACATACCGTTCATTTCGCATCACCATCCTTTCCTTGTAACGAGAATTGGGTAATGGCAAAGATAAAAGCAAGCAAGAATAATATTACCCCGATGGCTGAGCCTCTGCCGTATTGCCAATTGACAAAGCCTTGTTTGTATAGGGTAATAACCAAGGTCGAGGAAGTATAGCCCGGTCCACCGTTGGTAAGCAGCCAGGGCAGGTCGAAAAGCTTTAAGCTGCCGATGGTGCTGATAATCGCCAAGATGCGGATCGGATAGGCGACCATCGGTATTGCGATGTGTCGGGCATATTGCCATTTGTTCGCCCCATCCAACTCTGCCGCTTCGCGGATCTCCATCGGAATTTGCTCGATATTGGCCATAAGATAGATAATGCCGAATCCGGTATAGGCCCAAGTAGCGATGGTGAATATCGACCAGAAAACGATGTTGGGGTCTCCGAGAAAGTCGATCTTTCCCAACCAAGTCCAATTGAGCTTTTCCGAGATGGTGGCGATCACTCCGAATCTGGGCGCAAAAACGAACCGGCCGATCATGGCCGTGATCGCCGACGGCAGGATATTCGCGAGATAATAGACGGCGCGTAAAGGGCCTACCAGCCGGTTTTTATAAACGGTTAAAGTAAAAGCAATAAAAAAGGCCAAGGGAATCTGGATTACCACGCTCCAGAAAGACCATATTAAAACGTTGATTAAACCGGTAAGAAACTCTTCATTTTTAAATAGTCTCAAGTAATTCTCAAACCCGATGAAAACGGTATCGCCCAGGCCGGAGGCGCGCATCATTGAGAGACGGAAGGTTTCTTCGATCGGATAGTACATGAAGATCACGAGAAACGCCAAGGCGGGCAAGAGGAAGATACTCTTAAAGATAATGAGATTCCAGTCCCATTCCTTCTGGCTCTTAACGCCGTATGTTATGGTACTTACGTTGGTGTTGCCTTTCATTTGAACACCTCCATATCCGATAGAAAGCGGGCGGAGACGAGAGACTGTCCCCGCGCCGCAAACTATATAGTAACTAGTTTAATTTACTTCTTCTTAGCCGGTCCCAGATTTTCTTCGACTAACTCTTCATACTGTGTCAAAGCTTTCTTGACATCGCTCTGCGGCATGAAGAAGTTTTGGATGGTGTCATTCAACGGGCTGGTTACCATCGGCGGTAGATCTTGATCCCACCAAAATTGAATTGCTTTGGCTTTGCCGAATACTTCGGAGGCCATTGAGGTCAGGCGGGTAGGAGCTTTTACGCCCGGTACGGCGCAGATGCGGCCGAGTTCGGCGGAACAAGCTTCTACGCTCATGGCGTACTTCATGAAACTGACAACCGCATCTTTCTTTTTTGCTGCCGCTTTAGTGACCGTGAAACCAATGTCGACCATACCCATCATATCGGTGATTTTACCCTTACCGCCCGGCATTTCCGGGAAAGCATAGAACCCAATGGTCTGATCGGTAAATTCCTTACTAGCGTATTGGGCGCACATCCAGGAGCCGGTGATATGCATGGCAGCTTTGCCGGTGGCCATCAATTGTTGGGCATCGCCGTATGCTTCACTTAAAGGTTTATCACCGAAGTAGCCTTTCTTTACCCATTCTTGATACTTCTGAGCGGCTTTTACGAATGCATCGCTGTCAAAACGGCTCTTTCTGGAAGCGGCATCACTGAAAGCAGTTATCCCGCCGAAACGGTCGGTTAAGTACATGTACAATGCCAGTGGCGGCCATTTATCCCTGGCGCCGCAAGCGAAGGGTTGAATACCTTTGGCTTTGAGAGCATCAGCCACTTTTTCCAGTTCGTCAATGGTGGTCGGTACGCTAAGCCCGTTGGCTTTAAAAATACCTTCGTTGACGAAGATGCCGGCAACGGCAAAGAACGGAGCCACACCATAAATCTTCTTTTTCCAGGTCATGGCTTCGCGGGCGGCTACACTACCGGGGATAGCCTTTAATTCCTTGGTCATATCCAGCAGCCGGCCAGCATCGGCATAGCCGCCCATCACGGAACCGCCCCAGCCTTGAAAGATATCGGGAAGGTCCTTATTATTTGCCATGGCAACCTTAGTTTTGTCCATAAGTCCCGGATCACCTAAAGCGACATAGTCCAACTCGATGTCGGGATATTTAGCTTTAAAACCGGTAACTAGGGCTTTAATGTAAGCATGAGCCGGGTTGTCGTTGGGAAGGTCACGGCCCCAGACGGTCAATTTTACTTTGCTGGCCGCGATACCCGGCATTAAGGAACCAATAAGTAAAACGACTACCAACAGTAAAGTCACGAAGATTGTAACTTTAGTTTTGAACATGTAAAACAACACCTCCCTTTAAAATGAAAGACTGTCCACAGGAAAACTCTTAATATAAATTTGTCCGCGCCAGGGCCACCTCCTTTTTTAAAAAGATTTTTTCGATGAAGCTAATTCGAGTTGCAAACTGATTACTATTTATTGGTGACCAACGTACCAAAGTCCAGTTGGATATGCCAGTCTGCCGGAGACTGACCTTCCAACCGCCAAAGGATTTTTCCCCGTTCCATCCAGCATTCGACCCAGGGGATAGAACCTTTTTCCCAGTCGGCCAAGATTGTAAGTGGAAACCTACAAGGCAAGCGGACCGGAGCTAGTTCGATAGTTTTGGCTTCAGCATTAACCCTCATCCCTAGAGCGCTCGCCAAGATCCCAATGGTGGTAACTCCACGTGGGTAATAAGAAAGCCAATTCCAGCCATAAGTATCCACGAAGCATCCGCCGCGGCCTTGGGTATTTTCCCATTCGAGGAATTTCCAATAACGTTCGGCCATATTCAGCAGATCAATACCAAGGTAACCGGCGATCTGATCGCGCCAGAAGTTCTGTGATAACCAGACATTACTCCGGTCAATGCTGCTATGGGTACAGCCAAAAGGAGTAATACTTTTATTCATTGATTGTTGAAGATCCGTTAGCAACCGCTCATAGTTCAAATCCGGTTTTAATCCGGTCGCCAGGAGAAACAAAAGCCCGTTGGTTGTATATAACGAATAGGCATTCCAACCATTAAGATCGTCGCCTTCGATTTTCTTTCCGGTCCAGACATCTCGTAAGTCGGCCCCGGATTGGGGCAGGCAAACCGCGTAATGGTCATTAAGCCAAGCGATGTTTTCCATGGTGTCCTTAATTTTTTCGATCAGCTGATTAGATTTTGCGGCTAATTCTTTAAGGATGTCGGAGTTGGGTATGTTGCCGGCTAATTCTAGAAAGGCGGTTAAAGCCGATAAAACCTTTACCGCAAGATAAGTTTGCTCCTTGGCAAATTGAACCGATGCTGCCGCGTCATCAATCGTGTTGGCGACCCCTATATTGGGATAGCCATTGCCGGTAGTATCCGTGGTTAAAAGGTACGTTACCACTTTGATTAGTTCCGGTAAATGTTGCTGCCAATTTTGATAACCTTTAAACCGCCAAAAAACATAAGTTAATAAAAGCAGGTTACAAGATTCTTCAACCGGCATATGGTGGGGATAGACTTGAGAACTGACCTCTAGTAAAATTCCAAGATCGTGACTGGGAAAACCTTCGGGTTGAATACTATGAAACCAGGCATTCAATTGTTTTTCCAACAGTTCCGGCCAGAAAAGCAAGGCGAACCAGGAATTGTTATACTCAACATCGATAGTGGAATGAAAACTGCACCAACCTTCCCAGATGAAGAACCAATCGTTTTGGCTACCATCCCAGACCCACCAGGAATTAGCCAAATAATTTTGGAAACCACACGCTATTAATGATTTGGTAGCTTCGCTAATTGAAGAAAGAGACACGGTTCGGCCAAACAAAGTTGTTTTAGCAAGTAATTCATCCCGTTCCGAACGGGCATATTCAATGACCGCTTCGATATTTGCGAAATATTTGGTGTAAAGGAATTGGCAATCATTTTGCCAGGCTTTTAAAACCGTATCCCGTTGATAACCTGCAATAATTAATGTTTCATGTAAGACCTGTTCCGGGTTTTCCAGCAGAAACGGCTTGTTTAAGCAAACGTTTGTCGAGTTGAGTGTGGTTAACCACTTGAAATCCGGTTCTAATGGACAAACTTTAACTTCTCCATAAAATTTACTTTCCGAGAAAGACGAGCGGGATTCCGGAGGGCATTCTCCCGAATAATACCAACAGTTTTGATCTAATTGTGAGGTTATCGGCAAAGTTATATTTCCATCAGCGCCGATTTGGGCTCCCGCTAGCGAAAAAAACCATTCGCCGCTTACCGGTCGAAAATCACTTCGCCCGTGGATAAAGCTGCAAATACTTAGATCTATATAAAAGAATGGCGCTACTGAAATTTGCCGGTTTCCAGGATAAAACGGGGCATGAATCCGGCAAACAAATTCCAGTCCCAATTCTACGTCACGGGCTTTATATTCAATCCCCTCAATCAAGAACTCTTGCTCAATTTTGGGGAAAAACGCGAAGTTTTCGTTATCCGCAAACGGCATTATGTGGGTTTTGCCATTCAATCGGAGACCGATACCGATTTCGATCGGTTGATCGTAAAAACGCCCCATCGGGGAAAGGTAAACTCGGTGTTCCCTTGGACGAAAATTCAGGCTGAACCTGGATCCTAATCTTCCAACTAACGCTTCTTGAAGTAAACCCACGGATATTCCTCCTCTGATTTGACAAACGTTTGTTAAATTTCAAAAAATTTTTATGCAGAACGCCGGATAATTAATTCAGGATTTAAAGCGATGTTAACTCCATTTTCCGCCTCACCTCGAAGAATATCGGTTAATAATTCCATTGCTTTTTGACCCATCTGATATCGGGGTTGACGAATTGTTGTTAAAGGCGGATTGGTTAAGCTGGAAAATTCCAGATCATCAAAGCCAATTATTCCGATGTCATCAGGCACGGTTAGCCCTGCTTCGGTAATCGCTTGTAAGGCTCCGTAAGCCATGGCGTCGCTGGCCACGAACACTCCCGTACATTGGGGGTGGTGTCGTAAAATATCTTTCATCGTTTCATAACCACTCTGCCAGACAAAATTACCTGATATTATCAATTCCTCCGAATAGTCAATTCTAGCTTCTCGAAGAGCTTTTTTATAACCGTCGAGCCGGTCTAAAGCTACTTGATAATATAAATTACCTGTAATGTGAGCAATTTTGCGATGACCTTTGTCAACTAGATATTTGGTGGCCAGGTATGCTCCGGCAACATTATCTACCCAGATACAATTCACCCGGGGGTCTGAAAAATTCCTTTCTACCAAAACAAAAGGGATTTCCTGTTCCAAAAGGGCCAGTGAAAAATTCTTTTCCTGTATATTACTGCCGACAATTATAAGTCCGTCTACCCGTTGGGCATTAATCATTTTTTGCAGTACACGGTTATGTTCAACGCTCTCATATGAATTAGAAAAGAGCAGTGTATATCCGGTTTGGTTGGCGATATACTCCATGCCTTTTATCAATTGTGAATAATATGGCTCGGAGATGTCGGCCATCATAATCCCGATAGTTTCCGTTCTTCGGGTTACTAAGCTTCGCGCGGCGGTATTCGGGTAATAATTCATTTCTTCGGCCAACTTCAAGATTAAATTCTTGGTTGAGTCTTTTACGCCGTATTTATTGTTTAATGCTCTTGACACTACACTGGGAGCGACTCCGGCCTTACGAGCGATATCTTTGATGGTTGTCATAGTTTCCTCGATAAATATATTTGACAAACGTTTTTTATAATATATTTCTTGATCAACCATAAAATCCCTTCTTATAAAATAGTTTTTTTTAAAAAAAATTTTCTTGACGAACGAATGTTCGCGTGAGAAGATTGAGTCGAGAGGTGTAATCATGGGCCGCAAAATTCTCCATGTGGATATGGATGCTTTTTTTGCAGCGATCGAGCAGCATGACAATCCGGATTATCGCGGAAAGCCGGTAATTGTAGGGGGCGATCCTCACTCGCGTGGGGTTGTCTCTACCTGTTCCTATGAAGCCCGAGAGTATGGGGTTCATTCGGCTATGCCTTTGAGAGAAGCTCTACGCCGCTGTCCGCATGGGATTTTTACACCGGTACGAGGTTGGCGTTATGCGGAAGTTTCAAGAGCGATCATGAAGATTATGAACCAGTATACTCCTTTGGTGGAACCTATTTCACTCGATGAAGCTTTTTTAGATTTAACCGGCTCCGAAAACCTTTTTGGGCCGGCCGAAGGAATTGCCAGGGAAATTGTGAACCGGATCAATACCGAATTAGGCTTATCTGCCTCAGCGGGATTAGCGCCTAATAAGTTTCTGGCTAAATTAGCTTCTGACCTGGAAAAGCCCCATGGATTCGTGATCATTACCGAAGATAATATGGCGCAGATCCTAGAGGATCTTCCGGTGGGGAAATTATGGGGTGTAGGGCCTAAGACCGAAGGGCAATTAATCCGGCTGGGAATTAAGACCATTGGAATGTTGCGCCGGATTGACCCAAATCTTTTGCGTAATAAATTAGGTGATACCGGCAGGCAAATATATAGGTTGGCATATGGATTAGACGATCGATTGGTAGAGCCTAATGAAGAAAGTAAAAGCGTCGGGCATGAGATTACTTTTCAAATTGACACCGAGGATCGGGAGTTTTTAGCCGGAGTATTGCTCTGGCTTTCCGAACAAGTGGCGCGAAGACTCCGCAGGTATAATCTTAAGGGTCGGGTGATTACAGTTAAAATTCGCGATCACGACTTCAAGACACTAACTAAGCGGGTTACTTTAAATGAAGCTACTGATTTTGAAGAGGAAATTTATGGCCAAGCCTTGCGCCTAGCCGGTGAAGTTCAATGGGGCTCGAAAAAAGTCCGGTTAATAGGCGTAAGCGTCAGTGGTTTTGATACCGGAGAATTATTACAATTGGGGCTTTTCAGGGATACCGAAGCAACCAAAGATAAAAGTTTAGAAAAGCTTCATCAAACCATAGACCAGCTACGGGATAGGTTTGGTGAGGAAATTGTCACTAAAGGGGCGGTGCTGCAAGTTAAGGAGAAAGTCGGCCGAAAGGTTAGCCGCGATCAATCCGGAGATTATTGAGATTGAGAACTTTGATATTTGAGGGAATTGCATAATTACCTTAATAAACCTTTGGCCTCAATATATAGCGACTATCCCGGACGTATCTATCAATATATTGTGGCCAAAGCTTAGATCATGAATTATGCAATTCCTTAATTTAAGTGAATATTTATGGACCCCCAGCGTAAGCTATAAGGAATTATTTAGGGGGTCTTTTTTATGGGTGCTAAAAAAATAGTGACGGCATTTTTTTTATGTTTCGGTTTAATATCGGTAATCATTCCGGTTAAGGTCGTCGCGGATAATCCGTGGGAAATAATGATTAATATTCCTGAATGCCAACTTTATGTATATTATAACGGTTGGCTTTTTAAAACATATAAAGTTGCGGTAGGCAAACTTAATAGTCCTTCGCCGACGGGGGAATTTCGAATTGTTAATAAAGTGATTGATCCTACTTGGTATCCGGAAGGCAAACCCGCTGTGCCTCCTGGACCTGACAATCCGTTGGGAAAGTATTGGATGGGTTTGAATAATAAAGGGTACGGAATTCATGGAAACTCCGCCGCTTGGTCCATTGGTTCCCCGGCTTCGAAAGGGTGTTTCCGCATGGATAATCTGGAAATTGAAGAATTATTCTCATTCATACCGATCGGGACACTTGTTAAGGTAATCTATAAAACCGTGCAATGGAGAATCGATCATCAAAATCAGGCTTGGCTTGAAATATACCCCGATATTTACCGGCGAAATGATCTTGAATTTAAAGTACAACAGGTTTTGGCCGAATTAAATTGGGATTATCAGCCGCACCTCAAGGCTTTGACTCGCCTAATCACTCTCGGGAAACCTTTAAAGATCATGATCCCAAGGAAAATTAAAATTGAAGTGGATTGTATCAATATAGACGGCGATGGGTTTTACTGGAACGGTCAAGTGTATCTCAGTGAGGATTTTTTTAGGAATAACAGCCTTGCTATCAATTTGCCCAATGACCGTTTATTTCAGGGATATCTTGTCTGGAATCCGATAGGAGCCCTTGAGGGAGAAGAGCACAAATTAGAATGGGACCAAGAAAAAAATATTGTATCGGTCAATTCCTTAAAATTTAGGATTAATGGGGAAAAAATCGATGAAGCGGCACGGTTCGGAACTAAGGGGCAAATTTTAATCAATTACCTGAAAATAAGTGACTGGTTCGATCAAAAAGGGCTAGCGAAACCGGTTTTAGTAATCGATACGACGGAGGGCAACCAATTTTCCGGCGAATTTATTGATGGAGAATTATGGGTTAATTTTGAAACATTAATTTTTCAGTCAAAAGAATTTAGTTATTTATGGGATGAAGCTACCTGGAGCCTAAGTATACAATTCCTTAATCAAAAAGAACTCGAATCAAGATAGATAATCACTCTAAAAATTTTAAATAAATTTAAAGATTTTACAACAGATACTTGATTTTTTTAAAAAACGTGCCGATAATAGGAAGAGAAAAAGAAAGGCCACAGAAAAATAAGTAAATACTTTATTCCTATTCATGAGGTGTTCCATGAAAGTAGAATTTATTAATCC
>JBLNDC010000630.1:0-3483 GCA_050261255.1 Bacteroidota bacterium | reverse complement strand
GTGGTGGGATAACAAGAATTATCCATATAATAAGAATTAAGCACATTTTTAAGGGACTGGACTTGGGCTCTAGCGGCTTTGGCTTGCCCCTTTTTCAATTCTTTGATGATATTGGGAGTCACTAGGGTTAACAAAGCGGCCATCAAAGTAAGGACCGCAACCACTTCCAGTAGGGTATACCCTTGTTCCGATTTTTTCTTACGCATCCTATTTTTCCTCCTTTAGCATTTAGTCCTCACATTGAGTCAATCTGAGAATTCAAATTAAATATCGGCACCAAAATAGCGATCGCTAAAATACCGATTACACCGACCATCGACAGAATTAATAGCGGTTCAAATACGGCCATGAACATACCGAGTGACTGCTTGACCTCAGTGTCGTATGTATTTGACGCTTGGTCCAACATCCCTTCTAGATTTCCGCTTTCTTCCCCAACGCCGATCATTTCCACGGCCAAGACCGGAAAAATCTTTTTACTGGACATGCTGGCCACTAAAGTGCTGCCTTGTTTGACCTCTTTAATGACCTCCCGCAGGGCTTGGTTTAATACCAGGTTGCCGGAAACATCCCCGGCAATACTTAATGCCGAAAGTAACGGCACGCCGCTGCCGCAGAGCATGCTTAAGGACAAACTCATTCGCGACACCGCAATTTTGGTTAATACATTGCCGAGCAATGGTACCTTTAGCTTGAAACGGTCAAACTTCAATCTTCCCTCTTCGGTGCCGACCCACTTCCAAAACCAAAAACCGATCCCCGCCGCTAAAATTAAAAAAATCCACCAACAATACTGCAAGGCCTTGCCGAAAAAGATCACCATTTTAGTGATGAGCGGCAATTCGTTGCTCATTTCCGCAAAAATCGGTTCAAAGGTAGGCAGGACCACGATTACATATAACAAAAGCACTGCTATACTGGCTAAACCTAAAATGAACGGATAGATAAGGCTGCTGATGATAAAATTCTTCAAACTAAGCTCTTCTTCCTGATAGCGAATGAGCCTGTTCAATACCTGTGGCAATATCCCTCCGGCTTCCCCGGCCCTGACCAAACTGATGTACAGTTTATTAAAATGTTGCGGATACTTTTCCAAAGCCGCGGTAAAAGAATGTCCTTCTTGAAGCAGCCGGTATAATTGGCTGATGATCACATTCATCTCCCGGCTAAAGGATAGCCGGTTAATGATGGCCAAAGATTTTTCCAATCCAATCCCGGCGTTTAACAAGCCCGCCAGTTGCCTGGTAAAAGTCAGCCTTTCTTTGTTGGAGAAGCGCTTTTTTAAAAGATTAAAATTAGTCCTGGACGCCGCCTTAATCTCCAAGGGAAAAAGGCCCTTTGCTTTAAGGCTTGCCGCCAACTGTTCCTCGGATGCAGCCTCGCTCCGGCCTGTTTCAACTAAGCCGGTTCCGTTGGCCGCCTTATAAACAAATTCCAAAGCTGCCTCCTTAAAAATTATTCATTGGTTACCCTGATAACCTCGGAGATGCTGGTTACACCCGTCTTGACTTTGGCGAGGCCGTCTTCTCTAAGGGTAACCATTCCTTGGCCGATGGCGACTTCCCGAATTCGGCCGGCATTGGCCCTTTCCATGACCAACCGTTCGATCTCTTCCGAAACCACCAACAATTCAAAGAGTCCTACTTGGCCTTTGTATCCGAAAAAATTGCATTTTTCACAACCGGTTCCCTGCCGCAAGCCATCCCAATCTTCTCCCAAGCCGGAAACTTCCCGTTCAACTGGGGTAGGGTGGTATACATCGGAACAATTGGGGCAAATCCTGCGCACCAAACGTTGGGCTAAAATCCCTCGGACCGTTGACGCCACTAAAAATTCCTCAACCCCCATATCGATTAATCGAGTAAAAGC
The DNA here is from genome assembly GCA_050261255.1 of Bacteroidota bacterium. Taxonomy (GTDB): domain Bacteria; phylum Bacillota; class UBA4882; order UBA8346; family UBA8346; genus JAAYHS01. The sequence goes on along the minus strand of JBLNDC010000630.1, from coordinate 1,614 downwards.
GCTGGGAGCGTCGTTAGTATGTAATGTCGCCAAAACCAAATGCCCGGTTAGGGCTGATTGGATAGCTACATCGGCTGTTTCCCGGTCGCGAATCTCACCGACCAGGATAACGTCGGGATCATGCCGGACTATGGTCCGCAAACCTTGAGCAAAAGTGAAGTTAACCTTGGGGTTGACCTGCATCTGATTGACCCCTTTGAGCTGATACTCAACCGGGTCCTCGATGGTGATTATTTTACGGCTCGGGTCGTTCAAACGCTGTAAGGCCGCATAAAGGGTAGTCGTTTTACCGCTGCCGGTCGGGCCGGTAACTAGGATCATCCCATGGGGTTTGGCGATTAATTTGGAAAACTCCAAGAGGTTCTGAGTTGAAAACCCCAATTCTTCAAGGCCCAGCATGATGCTCTCCCGGTTGAGGATCCGCATTACGATCCCCTCGCCATACAACGTGGGAGCTACCGCTACCCGTAAATCCAAGTCCCGTTGGTCGATTCTGATTTTAATCCGGCCGTCTTGCGGGATGCGGCGTTCGGTAATATCCATACCGGCCATTAGTTTAATCCTGGAAACTACAGCCGGATATAAGGCTTTGGGAGGCGGGAGCGTCTCATGGAGAACTCCATCGACCCGATATCTAAGTTTGATTTCGCCTTCAAAAGGCTCCAAATGGATATCGCTGGCCCCGGCTTTGACCGCTCCGCTGATAATCGTGTTCACCAGTCGGATGATGGGGGCTTCGTTTGCCATTGATTCCGGCGCAATCGTGCTAACATCACTATCGGACATACTTTCATATTGATTTAAGTCAGTTTCATTCAAATCTTCCAAGACTGCCGCAACCGATTGGGATGAAGACCCATAATGCTTTTTGAGGGCTTCCGTGACTTGGGTTGCTGAAGCGACCGCGATTTTAATACGGCAGTTCAATAAGTGGCTTAAATTATCAAATGACTCCAGATTTAACGGTTTATCCGTAGCCAGGACGAGCCGGTCCTCTTCTTTTTGGATCGGGATCGCCCGATAACGCTCAGCTTGCCTAGGGCTTAATAATTTTAATAATTCGGGTTCAGGAGTGATTTCAAGGGGAAGAGTATACGCCAGTCCTAATTGAATGCTGAGGGCTTCGGCTAATTGTTCCTCATTTATATAGCCGGAATTTAACAAGATGGCTTCAACTGAAAGAGCTTCCCTAGCCTGCTGCTGGATAAGGGCATCAAGTTGGCCCTGGTCGATAAAGCCTTTTTCAAAACAAATCATTGCCAAATTCTTCATTATTGTTTCATCCTAATGAATTTACCGGATCATTTAACTTAAATATCCGTACCTTTGCAAAATTCGTCACCTTTAGCTGTTTTCCTTCTACTAGAGGTAGCTTATTATGCTATGGTCTTTCTAGGCTCTAAATTTTCCATTCCTCAATGTTCATATTGGGAATAATGATATTACTCCCGATAGCTAGTGTTTTATTGATAAGATCAATGCTTACTACGGGATTGAAGCCGGATTAGTAAATCACAATAATGATATCGATAGATGTTTCTCCATTTTATTGAATCCCAGCGGTTCTCTGGGTAATAACTAATTGTTATTTTGGCTTAATTAGGATAAAATAAG
>JBLNDC010000629.1:0-4102 GCA_050261255.1 Bacteroidota bacterium | reverse complement strand
CGGCTCACGGAATCCGGTCTTTTAAAAGACGGCGAATTTTATCATATCGATATCCCTTGCTCGGTGAAGACCGAAACCAAAGTAATGATTGACGCCGGATTTCAACGGGTTAAGGTGGTTTACGAACATTATAGCGAAACCCATAATAATGTTTTGATAGTGGGTCTTAAGGAATCGTAAGGAGAATTTTTTTTATAAACCTTTAAAGACTTCGGAAGAACTAAAAACGGAGGGAAAAAAATTGTTCCGCAAAAAGTTAGGTTGTACTTTGCCGGAAAATAAATGTAAAATAAGAATAAATTCTATTTTCACGGAGGTTATCGATCTTGAAATCTTACACCCTAAAGTACGGTTGTAACCCGCACCAAAAACCGGCCCAAATCTACGCTCACCAGGGTGAGCTGCCTTTGGAAGTGTTGAACGGCAATCCCGGTTATATCAATTTCATGGACGCCGTCAACTCGTGGCAGCTGGTGAAGGAATTGAAGCAGGTCTTAAAGCTGCCGGCCGCCGCTTCTTTCAAACACGTCAGCCCGGCCGGTGCCGCTATCGGCTTACCACTGAGCGACACTCTAAAAAAAGCGTACTTTGTCGAAGATTTAGACTTATCGCCTTTGGCGGCGGCATATGCTCGGGCCAGGGGGGCGGACCGGATGTCTTCCTTTGGCGATTGGGCCGCTTTAAGCGATGTCGTGGATTTACCAACTGCCCAAATCTTAAAGCGGGAGGTCTCCGACGGGGTCATCGCGCCGGGGTACGCTCCGGAAGCGTTGGAACTCCTTAAAACCAAAAAAAACGGCAAATATAACATTGTTCAAATTGACCCGGCTTATGAACCGGGCGATACCGAAGTGAGGAGCATTTTCGGGATCGCCTTTGAACAACTGCGGAATAATAAGGTTCCCAGTTTCGAGGATCTCCAAGAGATCGTGACCGCCAATAAAAACTTGCCCGCTGAAGCCAAGCGTGACCTGATCATTGCGATGATTACTTTAAAATACACCCAGTCCAACTCCGTCTGTTATGCTTATGACGGACAAGTCATCGGCAACGGCGCCGGGCAGCAGTCCCGGATCCACTGCACCCGTCTGGCCGGAGACAAGGCGGATCTCTGGTACCTAAGGCAGCATCCGGCCATCTTCAATCTCAAATTTAAAAAAGGCTTAGGCCGACCGGATCGGGACAATGCCATCGATCTTTTTTTAAGGGATGATATCACCGACAATGAGCTCAAAGTATGGCAGGAGTTGTTTGACGAAAAACCGGTAAGATTATCCAAGGAGGAAAAGAAGAAGTGGATCTCCGGATTAACAGGGGTTTCCGTTGGTTCCGACGCTTTCTTCCCCTTCCGGGACAATATTGACCGGGCTTACCAAAGCGGAGTCCGTTATATCGTCCAGCCCGGCGGCTCGGTCCGGGACGACAGCGTATTGGCGGCCTGTGATGAATACGGAATTGTAATGGTTTACTCTAATCTAAGGTTGTTTTATCATTAAGTCCGCCGCGGGTTAAAACCCGCGGCTAAGTGTGAAAAGCATTCCAAAGCCCGGTTTCACCGGGCTCCGTGATGCTTCGAAGCCGAATAGCGAAGGGGAGCCGATCCCGGAGGGGATTTAGAACGTTTTTATATACCCAGCCGTGCGGTTTTAACCCACAGCGGAGATTGTCCGCTTTCCCTATTTTCATCCTTTAATGTGCCTCGGCGGGGTTGGAACGGGCGGCTACTCCGTAATACAAATGAAAGGTTCTATTTTGATAGACCCTGACGGCAAAACAACTAAAACCACGAATAAAGCATACCGCCCCTCTCCGAACAGTCAGAATTGGATAAAGTTCGCGGAGAGGGGCATTGCTGCCGAATAACTAAGATTCGGATAGCGGGTGGGGTGAGGCGGTTTTTTGCCCGACAATCTCCGCTACCAAGACCTCCGGATGGCGGTAACGGGGTTTGTGCTTGGTGCCTTTACCGCATTGGATGGCTTGTTTCGGGCAGTGGTGGAGGCAGGCCAGGCATTCTTCACAGTGGTGGAGCCATTCCGGTTTTGTTTGCCCCATTTTAACGTTGTTTACCGGGCAAACCTGTTCGCAGACGCCGCAACTGATGCAAGATTCTTCCACTGAAAAACGGTGGTCGCTCATTCTTACCTGAGTAGCCCATCGGTTGTACATCACCGGACGGAAAAAACTCCACCAAGCACCCTCTCTAAGATGAGCTTTAGCTTTGATGCTCTTGGCGATTTGGGGGATCTTGGCCTCACAGGCTTGAAATTGTTTCCGTTGTTCCGCTTGATTCGGCAGGTTTAGCATTGGGATATAATTATCCGGCAGAGTAATGTAAAATCCGGCGTCCAGCCGGTATTTCCGATCTTTCAGGATTTTAGCCAACTGGGGGATGGCGCCGCCGGCCAAACGATTGCCTCTGGTAACAATGGCGAAAACATAGTGTACCTCGTTTAAGATGATCTGCTCCAGAAAGTTTTTTACTAGTAGAGGAATTCCCAAATAATATAGGGGAAAAACGAAACCCACCATATCGCTGTTGGGTTTAACACTCTGTATGTTTATTAAGGAAGCAATCGGGACCAGCTCGCATTCATCCAGTCGTTGTTGTAACTTTTTAGCGACTGCTAATGAATTTCCGGTGGCCGAAAAGTAATAAATTGTAGTAGACATTTTATTCTCCTTTCATATTTTGGTGGTTCACCGATGTTCCAACTGAATATTTTCAAGAAGGCTGTTTATAAACATCTTAGTTTCAGCGGAAAGCCTTTTATTTTTTTTATGTATAACATAAAGTGCCCTGTTCAAATCCAATCCTTCTATATAGGCAACTTTTAAAAGTTTATTATTAATTTCATTGTTGATGGACCTACGGGATAAGATTGATATACCGATTCCACAGATGATTCCTTGCTTGATAGTTTCGGTGTTGTGCATATCGATAATATTCTTTGGCGTTGCACTAACCGAACTTAGTTTAGAAAAGATAAATTCTCTAGTTGCCGACTTTACTTGGGAAACGAGGAAAGGATAATTGACAATGTCCTGCGGTGTAATTTTTGACAGGTTAACAAGAGGGTGATTGTTGGGGAAGGCAAGCACCATATCGTCTTGACATAAAAAACGACATATGTATTTTGAATTATCGGTTGTGTATTGTGATTGAGGTATTAGCGCAAAGCTGATTTGGTCCTGCTCCAATAAATCGATGATGTTAGATAAAAAATCGACAGTAAAATTAACTGCAATCTTGGGACATTTTTTTTTGAATTCGCTTAATACGGGAGGCATCAAGTAAATACCGATATAATTTGTTACTCCAAAGTATATTGAGTTTGCAACAGGGCGATTTAGAGCGTATAGATCCTTTTTAAGCTGAATCAAATCTTTTTCAAGTTTTTTCCCAAATTCATATAGCAGCTCGCCATTTTTATTAAGTGTTAGTTTTTTGCCGTTTCTGTCGAATAGTGGATATCCTATTTCTTTTTCTAAGGACGACATTTGTTTAGATAATGCAGGTTGTGAACAATAAAGTAATTCTGCAGCTTTTGACAGATTTCCCTGGTCTACGATTGTACAAAAGCTTAAAATTTTATCAATATTCATAGCTAATCTCTTTTTCCAATGGTGATTTAATTTATATAACAAATAATTATATATGTTGCCAAAAAGGAATTGGACATCTAGTATGAATGCAATATATAATGACGATGACCGGTCGAATAATAATCATAACCTTATTTATATAATAAGGGAATATAAAAAGGAGGTCAATATATTCATGCAAACCATGCAAAATTTGTCAGAAATCACAGTGGCAAAAAATGGCCCATCCACTTTTGAAAAGTGGATGAAAATAACTGGTGTAACGGTTGCTTTCATCATATTTGCCATCATTTTCACAATGGGTACTCCAATAAAAATGACGATGCAAGGGAAAGCCTCTCTAGCCGTTTTTTGTATGGCGTTTGTGCTTTGGGTTTCACAGGCGATCCCGACATATGCCTCGGCTTTATTAGCAATTATAGCGCTTGTCTTTACCGGCGGTTGGAATCAAGATTCCGCGCTGGCTGTATTTGGACAGGACATTATCTGGCTAATG
>JBLNDC010000628.1:0-7920 GCA_050261255.1 Bacteroidota bacterium | reverse complement strand
AAGGGTGGAACCGCGGTTAACCCCGTCCCTTTATTGGGATAGGGTTTTTTTGTTTTGTAAGAGCGGTAGTCAGAATTCAGAAGGTTAGGTTATAGGTTTATTTCTAGGTTCGTTCCCAGTTTCCCGTTCACAACTGAATGGTAATTTTAATTGTTAGTTCCCAGTTAAAAACATTCAAGCACTACCAGGAAATTAATGTGACAGACTGTGAATGGGGCCTAAAAGTATTATCCGGACGAAGAAAGCTGAGAACTGTGAACTGGAAACCGGAAACGATAGACCCAAAATCTTAAGTCCGAAATTTACAATCCGAAATGATAAAGGAGAGCCATGATTAAAGAATATTGCGCAGGTGGGCTTGTTTTTGTAGACGGTAAATTGTTGGCTTTGGAACGCCATAATAAAGTATGGCTTTTTCCCAAAGGACATATCGATCCGGGCGAAACGCCGTCGGTAGCGGCCTTGCGGGAAGTGAAGGAAGAATCCGGTCTATCAGCCCGTATTATTGAGAGGCTGGGCGACTCTTCCTATAGTTTTCTGGAATCAGGGGTTGAACACTTCAAGACCGTGGAATGGTTCCTGATGGAAGCGGAACCGGGGACGATAGTTCCCGAAAAAGATTTTTTCATCGATTATCAACTGCTCACTCTGGCGGAGCTCGACCGGTTGACATTTGAGCCGGATCGGGAAATGGCCGGGCGGGCGTTCGCAAGGTATCAAAAATGGAAGGAGCATCATAAATGAAAGTAATTTTCCCTGATCAAAGCAGCAGAGAATATCCGGACGGAGCTACTCCATTACAAGTGGCGGAGTCAATCAGCCCGCGTTTAGCGAAAGAGGTAATTGCGGCCAAGGTTAACGACGAGTTAATCGATTTAAACCGGCCGCTTCAAGGTGAGATCAGACTACAACTGATTAAGCCTGAGGACCCTGAAGGGCTGGAAATTATACGCCATTCAACCTCCCATGTTATGGCCCAGGCGGTACGGAAACTTTACCCTGGTGCGAAACTGGCCATTGGACCGTCGATTGAAAACGGATTTTACTATGATTTTGATTTGCCGCAGCCGATTACTACGGAGGATCTGCCCAAGATCGAAGCGGAGATGGCCAACATTATCAACGCCGATCTGCCTTTTGAAAGGTATGAGCTTAGTAAGGAAGAAGCTTTAAAGCGTTTTCAGAAAGAAGGCGCAAAATATAAAGAAGAACTGGTGGAAGGGTTGGAAGACGGTTCGATTTCCTTTTATAAACAAGGGGATTTTAACGATCTCTGCCGAGGGCCGCATCTTCCCAGTACCGGACGGATTAAAGCCTTTAAGTTGATGTCTGTGGCCGGCGCTTATTGGCGAGGCGACTCTTCCCGGGAGATGTTGCAGCGGATTTACGGGACGGCGTTCCCTGCTAAAAAACTTTTGGATGATTACTTGTTCAAACTGGAAGAGGCGAAAAAGAGAGACCACCGTAAACTCGGGAAAGAATTGGACCTTTTCGATATTATGGATGAAGGCCCGGGTTTTCCGTTCTTCATGCCCAAAGGGATGGTTTTGCGGAATGTTTTAGAAGATTTTTGGCGGCAAGAGCATAAAAAACGGGGTTACCAAGAGATTAAAACCCCGATCATTCTCAGTGAGGAATTGTGGCACCGTTCGGGACATTGGGACCATTATCAAGAAAATATGTATTTTACCAAGATCGATGATGGTAATTATGCAGTCAAGCCCATGAATTGCCCCGGCGGCATGCTGGCGTTCAAGCGAAAACTCCATTCTTACCGGGATCTGCCCCAGAGATTGGCGGAACTGGGCTTGGTCCACCGGCACGAGTTATCCGGCGCATTACACGGTTTGATGCGGGTCCGGTGTTTTACCCAGGATGACGCCCATATCTTCATGACGCCCGACCAGATTAAAGCTGAGGTTTTGGGAGTTATTGACCTGATCGACGATTTTTATAAAGTCTTCGGATTTAAATACCATGTTGAGCTGTCCACCAGGCCGGAAAATTCGATGGGTTCCGACGCAGAATGGGAGATGGCCACTGAAGCGCTTCGGGACGCTTTAGATACCAAAAAGATGCAATATAAGGTGAATGAAGGGGATGGGGCTTTTTACGGGCCGAAGATCGATTTTCACCTGGAAGACTCTCTGGGCCGTACTTGGCAATGCGGTACGATTCAACTTGATTTTCAGATGCCGGAGAAGTTTGAGTTGACTTACATCGGGCCTGATGGTGAAAAGCACCGGCCGGTAATGGTTCACCGGGTAGTATTCGGCAGCATCGAAAGGTTCATCGCGATTCTGACCGAACATTTTGCAGGCGCTTTCCCGACCTGGTTGGCTCCGATTCAGGTGATCATTCTGGCAATCAGCGAGGACCAACATGCGTATGCTTTGAAAGTCCAGAAACAATTGGAACAGCAGGGTATCCGGACTGAAGTTGACCTTCGCAATGAAAAGATTGGGTACCGGATCAGGGAAGCCCAGTTACAGAAGATCCCTTACATGTTAGTGGTAGGGGAAAGGGAAGCCCAACAAGGAATGGTAGCGGTCCGGGCCAGGAAAGAAGGAGACCTGGGAGCGCAGCCGGTTGAAGAGTTTATCAGTAGGATTGTGGATGAGATCGGCCGCAAATTGAGTTAAATACGCAAATGATATTGTTAGGGAGGATTTTAAATCGACTCTTGAAAAATTAACGGAGAGCGGAGAATCTTACCATTATGCCATTTTATTGACATCAGCGGGGACTTTTGATATATTTTATAGTATGACATATTTTTAATAAATACCGGATTAAGTGTATGAATACATTGTTGATCCGTATTTATATTAAAAATTAATAAGGGGGGTATTCTGATGACAAAAGGGAAAGTTCTTGCGTTATTATTAGTTCTAGCGGTGATCGGTTCTTTAGTGGTTGGTTGCGGTAAAAGCAATACTATTAAAATCGGCACTATCCAATCGATCAGCGGACCTGTTTCCACTTATGGGATTCAAACCAGAGACGCGATTAAAATGGCGGTTGAAGAGATTAATGCCGAGGGCGGAGTACTCGGAAAACAAATCGAATTGATTGTGGAAGATGATGAAGCCAGCCCCGATAAAACCACTAACGCCTTTAAAAAGCTGGTCGCCAAAGATAAGGTTGTTAGTATCCTCGGCGCATTAATCAGTAAATGCACCCTTGCCATAACCAAAGAAGCTCAATCTAAAAAAATAGTTTTACTGACGCCGACCTCCACCAATGATACAGTAACCGATGCCGGAGACTATGTTTTCATGAGTTGTTACAATGATTCTTTCCAAGGCCAGGTAGGCGCCCAATTCGCTTATGAAACCCTACGCGCCAAGAATGCGGCGATCCTTTACGATATTACCAATGATTACTCCAAGGGACTAACCACCAACTTTAAAGAGAAATTCGAGGCATTAGGCGGTAACGTGATTGTCTCCGAATCATACAGCGCTGGAGATAAAGACTTTAATGCCCAACTTACCAAGATCAAAGCCGCTAAGCCGGATATTTTATTCATTCCTGACTATTACAATACGGTTTCTCTGATTGCGAAACAAGTTAGAAGCCAAGGAATTAACGTAACAATGCTGGGTGCGGATGGTTGGGATGAAATCACCAACAACGCCGGCGATGAGGTTTTGGGTTCTTATTATTGTAATCATTATTCACCAATGTCCGATGATCCCGATGTCCAGAACTTTGTCAAAAAATATACCGAGAAATATAATATTACTCCCAATGCTTTAGCTGCCCTCGGTTATGACGCCACCTACATTTTAATGGATGCTATTGAAAGGGCCGGTTCGACCGATCCAGATCAAATTAAAGCCGCTTTAATGGAGACCGACGACAAATTTGTTACTGGAAATATTAGGTTTAACGAACAACGACGGCCGATTAAATCCGCGGTAATGCTGAAAATAGTTAAAGGCGCCGATGGGAAATTAGCCACCGAATATGCAGGGACTGTTAATCCTTAAGAATATGAGAGCATCTTTTTCTTCAAAAATTAATTAAAATAATGTATAATAAAGTTTGAATTAGAATAATGGGGGAATCACAATTCTCCCATTATTCTATATAGTCGTCCATCAAGGATGCCTAAGGGCGACCCTATCCCTTTAAGGGTATTTGCCGGGCTTTGTAGGTTTTAATAGGCTATAAAGTTAATTCCACAAATAATTGACTGAGATGCTAGCCGTTCCCTTTTAGGGGAAGGGCGAAGCATTGAAGCATTACCCGACATTTTTTCCAGTAGTTAATTCCAGTCAACCTTCATTTGGCTCAAGTGAATTATTAAACTTGAGGTTAATTGAGTTTGGCATTTAAGCAATGCAAAGAGGTGGGATTATGGGAATATGGCAACAATTTTTACAACAAATGGTTAATGGTTTGGCTTTAGGGAGCATTTATGCTCTAATAGCATTAGGATACACTATGGTCTATGGTATTGTCCAACTGATTAATTTTGCTCATGGCGATATTCTGATGTTGGGGGCATTCGCCGGTTTCTTTGTCCTAATCGCAGCTGCGATCACAGTTACGCCGCTTACTTTTATTGCAGCTTTTCTGGTGGCGATGCTGGTTTGCGCTGTAATCGGTATCATTATCGAGAGGACTTGTTACAAACCATTACGAAACGCACCGCGTATCAACGCTTTGATCACCGCCATCGGTGTGTCGATTTTCATTGAAAACGGCGCCAGAGTGATCCCGCAAATCGGGCCCAATCCAAGACAGTACCCCACCCTTCCCAATGTTAATTATGATCTGGCCGGAATAGGGATTAGCCGAATTCAAGCGATAGTTTTTTTAGTTTCCATCGCATTAATGATCGTTTTAAACTACATCGTCAATTACACCAAAATCGGCAAAGCGATGCGGTCGGTTTCCTACGACCGTAACGCCGCCTTATTGATGGGGATTAATGTTAATAAAGTTATCTCTTTTACCTTTGCAATTGGTTCAGCCCTGGCGGCGGCTGCCGGAATACTGTTCGCCAGCGCCTACCCTCAAGTAGAGCCTTATATGGGAATTATGCCCGGTTTAAAAGCCTTTGTCGCCGCTGTTTTAGGGGGCATCGGCAGTATCCCCGGGGCGATGATTGGTGGATTCATCATGGGTATCGCCGAAACTCTTACCAAGGGTTTCATTTCTTCCCAATTGGCTGACGCCATCGCTTTTGGGATTTTAATCATTATCCTGGTGGTCAAACCCACCGGAATCTTAGGCCGCAATGTTAGCGAAAAGGTATAAGTCGAGGTGAATAAGATGAGTGATTTCATGAAAAAGAAGATTCGAATCACGGGTTTTTCATTCTTAGCTTTCTTGATATTAGTCGGCTTGATCTATTTGGGAATCATCGATGAATACACCGCCCAAATACTGACATTTGCGGCCATTAATGTTATAATTGCGCTAAGTTTGAATTTAATCTCCGGATTTACCGGACAATTAGCTCTAGGCCATGCCGGGTTTATGGCCATCGGCGCTTATTCAACCGCGGCTCTGGTTATGCAATTACAAGTTCCAAATTTGCCGGCAATCTTAGTTGGAGGGATCGTAACCGCTGTTTTCGGCTTCGTAATTGGTTTTCCGACCTTGAGACTGAAAGGCGATTATTTGGCCATCGTTACTCTCGGTTTTGGAGAGATCATCAGGGTCCTGATGATTAACGCCGAAAAAATTACCGGTGGAGCTGCCGGTTTGAAGGGGATCCCGTCTTTTACCGAAAACATTAGCTTAAACCCTGTGGTCTCATTTGTCTGGGTTTTTCTTTTTATGATCGGGACAATTATCTTAATCGGGAATTTAATCAAATCCTCCCACGGCCGGGCCATTATATCCATCCGTGAAGATGAGATCGCTTCGAATGCAATGGGAGTCAATGTCTTTTATTATAAAATGTTTTCCTTTACCCTATCCGCCTTTATCGCCGGAATCGGAGGCGGGCTTTACGCTTTGTTCTTCGGCTATTTGAACCCAACCATGTTTAACTTCCTGAAGTCTTGCGACTTTTTGGTGATTGTGGTTTTAGGCGGAATGGGCAGTATTGTCGGTACGGTCGCAACCGGCTTTATCCTGACTTATCTTCAAGAATTTCTAAGGTTCTTACAGGATTACCGGTTGGTTATTTACCCCTTAATCTTGATTATCATCATGTTATTTAAACCCACGGGGCTAATCGGTTTGGTTGAAGATCTTAAGAAATGGCGACATCAAACATTTTCTGAACAAAAAGGCCAATTGAAGGCGGGTGAACGGCCATGACCGTTTTAAAACTTGAGGATATCTCCATCTTCTTCGGAGGGTTGAAAGCTGTTTCCAACTTTAATCTTGAGTTGCAGCAAGGGGAACTGGTAGGGCTGATTGGCCCTAACGGAGCCGGGAAAACTACGATCTTTAACATGATTACCGGTGTTTATACTCCTACTGAAGGCGATATTTATTTGCGCCAAAATAAAGATTTGAAGAAGATCACCGGGTACAAACCTTATCAAATCACTAAACTGGGAATGGCGCGCACTTTCCAAAACATCAGGCTCTTCAAAGAATTATCAGTTCTCGATAATGTGCGGATCGCCCACCATTTTAACGTTAAATGCAACGCATTGCAATCGATTTTTCGGACTCCCAAGTTTTACAAAGAGGAAGCCGAAGTTAGAGAAAAAGCATTGGAGCTTTTAAAACTTTTTAGTATCGATCAAAAAAGCGAGGAGTTGGCCAAGAACCTCCCCTACGGCGAACAACGCAAATTGGAAATAACTAGGGCGCTGGCGACCAATCCCCGGCTCTTACTCCTTGACGAGCCGGCTGCAGGAATGAACCCTCAGGAAACAATGGATCTTATGAAATTAATCGAGTTTATCAGGAAGGAATTCAATTTGACCATACTCTTAATTGAGCATGATATGAACCTGGTAATGGGGATTTGTGAACGCATAGTAGTGCTTGACTATGGCCAAGTCATTGCCGAGGGAAATCCGGAAGCGATTAAGCATAATCCAAGGGTAATCAAAGCTTACCTTGGAGAGGAGGTTGAAGCCGGTGCTTAAAGTCGAAGGCCTCAATGTGTTTTATGGTGCGATTCATGCCTTGCATGACTGTAGTTTCGAGGTTAATGAGGGCGAAATAGTTACCCTGATCGGAGCGAACGGGGCCGGAAAAACAACAACCCTTCATAGCCTTTCAGGATTAATCCCTCATAAATCGGGAAAAATTGAATTTTTAGGCCAATCATTACATGGCGTGTCCCCGGACCGGATCGTTAAATATGGTATCGCCCAAGCACCCGAAGGGAGAAGAATATTTGCCAACCTAACGGTCAAAGAAAATTTGGAGATGGGCGCTTATATCCGCAAGGACAAACCAGGCATCAAGAAAGATTTGGATATGGTTTTTGGCCATTTTCCACGGTTAAAAGAGAGAATAAATCAAATCGCCGGGACCTTGAGCGGTGGTGAGCAACAAATGTTGGCTATCGGGCGGACCTTAATGTCCAGGCCTAAATTGATGTTGATGGACGAACCTTCTATGGGTTTGGCCCCACTCTTGGTCAAGGAGATTTTTTCGATTATTAAGAACATTAATCAAGCCGGGACCACTATCTTACTGGTGGAGCAAAATGCCAACATGGCTTTATCCATAGCCAACCGCGCCTATGTACTGGAGACCGGCAAGATAGCGCTTCAAGGGAGCGCCAAAGAACTGGCTGCCAGCGAGGCGGTACGCAAGGCGTATTTAGGCGGTTAAAATTCCTTAATAAAAAAGAAACTTTGCCGAATATATATGTAAAGATCCTAGTTGAAGGAGGCTTGCTCATGTTAGTGAGAGAATGCATGACGGTCAACCCACTTACGATTAGTGAGAATACACCGATTTTTGAAGCGGGTGAACTTCTTCGGA
>JBLNDC010000627.1:0-8775 GCA_050261255.1 Bacteroidota bacterium | reverse complement strand
GGCTAAGGCAACCATAAATAGCTTAAGGTCGGAATATTCTAATGCATTGACGACAACTTTTTGAAAATCAGTTACTCTATGAAGTTGCTTTTCGATCTGTTCGTAATCCATCTCACGGATGGTTTGGAGCGAAATATACTCTACGTCCCCGGCTTTGTATTTTGAAGCGGTCTTCTCCTGGATCCAATTGCCCAAATGAGATTGACTGTATCCAAAAGTCCGATCTTTCGCGAATTCGGTTTCAGCCGCCGGAATCAGGGCTTCGCCCTTAAGAACGTAATGGGTGTCTTCGACTGTAAGTCTACCCCCTTCTTTAAAAAAAGGGATTATAATCTCGCCGTCAATCACTACCCCTGATTCCGCTTCGATAGTATCACGCAGCACTTGCGTTTCCAATGGATAATGTCCCCGAAGGGTAGAATCGCCGCGGCTGATCACTAAGAAATCCCGTCCGGTTTTTTGGGATACTTTTACAAGCAGTTCAGCGATTTCACGATGAACCTGAGTCGTTTTCTCCTGAGAAAAGCTGCGGGAGTTCGTCAAAATGAAAAATAAAGAGTTTTCTTCGGCAAAACCGGAGCTAATACTCTCCTCGGACCAGTCGGTGTATACCGAAACCCCATGAACCGTTTGGACACCGGTAGGGTCATCATCCAGAACCACAATTTTTAAATTTAAATTTTGTAAGGCTTGATTATATTCCCGGTTAACCCATTCTTCGTCAAGCTTGTTGAAGCGAGATTCCAGATCCTTGAGGAAGATTTTTGTCCCATTATTCATATAAAGAACCTTCCTTGTTTTATGATTATAATGGAATATTATCTCCATTTTAATGTTGATGGCATTTTAATCGACTATTTTAGTAACCCGGACGATATTCGGATCGGTAAACGGATCCAATGCATCCCTGGCGCAACTGGAGAAAGTATACATGACCGCGCCTTCAGGACCGGCTTGAAACCAATGTTTGACACCCGGTTCCAGGGTTATCTGATCGCAAGGTTTCATAATGATTTCGTGCCGAACCGTGTAGAACTCCTCTTTACCTTTAGGGATCCGTCCCGAGTGAAGGTTCGCCTCTCCGGGAATATAAAAATAAACCGTTCCCGAAATAACCCTGATAGTCTCTTCCTTGCCGGGGTCGGAACCAACTGCTGTATGCCAATGTTCCGGTTCGGTCTGGTTTGGAAAGAGGGCAATGACTTTGACACTGACCCGCTCGGTACAAAAGAAGGTAAGGATTTGGGCGCCTTCTTCCTCAAGCCGGTTCAACCCGAAATCAGCGATATCCATCTTGGCGATTTCAGCTTCAGTAATTGGTATTCCGGCTTTCCGGATCATTTCTGCCGCCCTTTGTTGCGCATCAAGAAATTGTTTTTTGGTTAACATTTTCCCCTCCTAATCGGTTACGATTTTATTTCTTTTAACCCCAGCATTTCCCGGGCTTCCTGAGGAGACGCTACTTCAAGTCCCATATTGTGAATTAAGGCAACAATCTTTTCGACCAGCTCGGTATTATTGCGGCCCACTTTTCCAGGGGCATAATAAATGCTGTCCTCATAGCCGACCCGGACAAAATCCGCTCCCATACCAGCGGCAGCCGCTAATAACGATAAATCGGTCATCCCGTGATGGATTAAACCCCAGGTCGAGTCGTTAGGTATCATTCCCGCTAAAAATTGCAGATTATAAGCAGACGCCGGTAAGCATCCATGAAAACCCAAACAGAAAGCAAACGCGAATGGAGGTTTCAGATGCCCTTCTTTAGCTAAAATCATCGTATTATTTACCATTCCGGCTTCAAAGATTTCAAGTTCAGGGAGTACGTTTTTCTCCCTCATTCGCCCGGCCCAATAACGAATATCCGGTAAGGTATTAATATAGACCCCGTCGTCAAAATTGGCGGACCCCATATTTAAGGAAGCAAGCTCAACCCGGGGTTCGTTTACGGCGACGCACCGTTCCTCCAATGTTAAATCGGAGATGCCGCCGGTTGAACCCTGAATGATGATTTCGGACTCATTCCGGATTAAGTCAAGGGTTTTTGAAAATTCGGTCAAGTTAAAGGTCGGGTTCCCTTCTCGATCGCGGGGATGTAAGTGGACCATGCTGGCCCCTGCCTTGGAACAACCTATTACATCCGCTGCGACTTCTTCCGGAGTAAGCGGATTTTTTACCAGCGTTTGAGGAGTTTGGGCTACCGGAGCCACGGCTACAATTATCTTTCTCATCTTTATTCTCCTATCGAAATGTTCATTTCTTACGATGGGTTACAAAGATCGATGCCTGTTGTGTCGGGGTGATTACGACCTCTCCGATATCCACATGAAGAGGCCGGGTGGCGCAAAAAGTAATTACTTCGGCGATATCATCGGGAGTTAGATACTCCACTCCTTCATACATTTGATCGGCTTTTTCCCGGTCACCGGACCAGCGTACCATTGCAAATTCAGTCTTGGTCATACCCGGCTGCACTAAGGTAACCCGGATATCGTACCCGTTAACATCCATCCTGGTCGCTTCCGACAGCGCTTTTACCGCCGATTTGGTAGCACAGTAAACGTTGCCACCCGGATAAACGGTCAATGAAGCAATAGAGCCCAGGTTAATGATATGCCCCCGGTTGCGCCGGATCATTCCCGGCAATACCAATCGGGTCAAATATAAAACACCTTTGACATTGGTATCGATCATTGTTTCCCAATCGCTAATCCGCGCTTCCTGCATTTTATCCAACCGCAGGCTCAAGCCGGCATTATTCACCAATACTTCAATCTCATCCCATTCCGGACTTAAACTTTGAATAGTCTTTTCCAAAGCAGAATAATCGGTAACATCCATTGCAACCGGAAGTATTTTTACTTGATATTGCTCGTGAATTTTTGCGGCTAGTTCTTGTAACCGGTCGATCCGGCGGGCTCCCAGTATTAAATTGGCTCCAATCGCTGCAAAAGCCCGGGCGCACGCTTCTCCTATTCCGGAACTGGCTCCCGTTATTAATACGGTCTTACCAGATAATGAATACATTTTTGCACCTCCAGTTACTTTATGCCTTAACGCCCCTTCCAATCCGGCAAGCGATGCTCTTCATTAGCAGTTAATGCTTCAGCGGCATCTTCCGATTTTAAAAGCACAACCAACATACTTAAACCGGCCTCCAGTTGCCGTTCATATGGCAAACAGTCAAGATCGCGGTATAACTTTTTACATAAAGCTATTGCAGTCGGATTATTCATTTTCAATTGGCCGGCGATTTTCAAAGCCTCATCGATAACCCGCTCTTTCGGGCAAACCCGGTTGACCAACCCGATTTGTTTAGCTTCGGCAGCCGAAATGACTTCCCCCAATAAAGCCATTTCCATCAGTTTTTTACGGGAAAAGACCCGGCTTACACCGGTAAGCGCCATCATCGGCGCAAGTCCGGAGCGGATTTCGGGAACACCAAAAAGCGCATCCTCGGAAGCCACCGCTAAATCGCAAGCCTCTACCAGGCTGAATCCCCCACCCATGACATGGCCTTGAATTGCGGCTATTACCGGTTTGGATAGTGTATGGATAGCAGTATGTAAATCGATAAACGCTTCTCCAAATTCCCTGATTTGCAGCGGGCTTTTAATCCTAAAATCACCAAGTTCTCCGCCGTTACAAAAATATTTCCCACTGGCGGTCAAGACTACTACCCGGCAACTTTGATCAGTTTCCGCTGCTTTCAATACGCGAACCAGTTCAGTCATGAACGGAATATTCAATTTGTTGTCTGATTCAGGCCTGTTAATCGTTAAGAAATGTGTTGATTCAATAACCTCGATCGAAAGGGACTGTCCATTCATCTTCAACACCTGCTTTTAGCAGGAAAAGGGTAATACTAGATCTAACTAGTCACCCCTTTTCCCTTAATAAAATTATACAGTTGCACTTTTCTTTTGAAAAAACTGTTTTACTTTTCCGAAGACCCCGAGTTGGGCAACGATTAAAATCACAGTTGCTAATAACAGTATCAAACTGACCGGGCGGGTAACAAAGATTGATAAATCGCCGTTGGAAGCTTGTAAAGCCCTACGGAAGCTGGTGTCGACCAGCGGTCCAAGGATAATTCCCAATACCAGCGGCGCCGCAGGATATTTCCCCCGATTGAAGATTAGTCCGATTAAACCGGAAATGAAAACAAGCACTAAGTCTAAAAACCTAAGATCCAGGGAATAAGCTCCAATAGCGCAAAGCACAGCGATGATTGGCATGATGATTGCATTTTTGATTTGAAGAATCTTCGCCATCGGTTTAGCAATCATAATACTCAAGGCCCACATCATAATAGTGGCCACCGTTAACCAAGCAACCGTCTGATAAAGAAAGGACGGAAACTCAAAAGTAAGCATTGGACCAGGCCGGATGCCATGTAACAAGAAGGCCCCAAGCAAAATCGCGGCCGGCGGGCTACCGGGTATGCCCAATGACAAGAGGGGGATAATCGCCCCGCCGATACAAGCGTTATCCGCAGTTTCAGCTGCGATTAAGCCTTCGTAGGAGCCTTTCCCATATTGTTCCGGATGTTTACTGGTACGTTTGGCAACACCATAGGAGACCCAAGAGGCAACGTCCTCGCCAACGCCTGGGATTACTCCGATTCCAACTCCAATTAAGCCTGCTCTTAAGGCAACACCTAAGTTTTTAACGACCTCTATCAATTTAACCCTGCTTTTGTCCAGCTTGGCAACGAGGACATCCTGTTCGGAGATTAATGATTCCACTATCTGCGGTATGGCAAAAAAACCAATCATAATCGGGACAAAAGGAATTCCGCCGATTAATTCGCTGGAATTAAAACAGAGCCGTTGGTAACCGCATAGTTCATCGGTTCCAATTAACCCGACCCCCAAGCCAAAAATACCGGCGATCCATCCTTTTATCGGATGATCCGCCCCGGTCATTGTACCGGAGATCAATACTCCGAACAAACCTAACAGGAAAAACTCCGCCGAGGTAAATTTCAAAGAGAGGTCACTTAAGAACGGGGTGAAGAAAGCCAAACAAGCAATCCCGAATAAAGTCCCAATAATCGATGCGGTTCGGGCGATCGTTATCGCTTGCGAAGCTTTCCCTTCCATCGATAAAGGAAATCCATCCAAAGTAGTGGAAGCGTTAGCCGGGGTTCCAGGAATACCGATTAAGATTGCGGAAAGGGACCCGCCGGAAACTCCTCCCACGTATAATCCCATCAACAAAGCAATTGCGGCGTTTCCCGAGAACTTATAGGTGAGTCCGGTTAAAAGCGCAATCCCCATCGTAGTGGTTAAACCGGGCAAAGCTCCAACAACTATCCCAATCAAAGTACCGACTGCAATTAAAAATAACGTGTAAAGATCAAGACTGGAAAGAATTTCGCTTACTATCTGTTCAAATCCCACAGCTTGTATCCCTCCATTTTAAGGAAGTGGCACTTGGGCCATTATCCCAAAGAAATAAACAACGATCGCAGTGCTGATTCCGGAGATCAAAAGAATTTTCCACCATGCTCCGGCTTTAAATATGAACATCAACGAAGACATAAAGAGCATCGTCGTCAACCAGTAAGGAATCCTCCCCCATAACACAAAGAAATAGATAGCGATTACTCCTATAACTATTGCGCCGCGCCAGAAAGTCTGGTGCGTAAATAATTCCCGAATCGCTTGGGCGCTTATATGGAAGGGCTTTCGGGAACCGGACCAACCGATTGTCGTTAGTATAAGCCCTAACAATGTCAGAACTCCACCGATAAAAAGAGTGGTTATCCCAGGATTACTCATTAGTTGCACTGTTTTTAACGCCGGGTCGTTAACCGAGTAAATCCCATTACCCGCCAAAAAAATACCGATAACTGAAAAAGCGATTCCCATAAAGAAATCCAACGTTCTTAGACGTTTAGTATCCTCACTCACAAAATCACCCCACAATTATAGAAGCGGGCGGCTCAAATAGCCAATTAAATAAGCAGCCGCCCACCATTGAATGTCAATATTGATTCATTTTAAATGCGGATCAAGGTTTGGGAATCCCGAGATCAGCCGGGTTGGTTTTCGCCATATTCAGTTTAACCAAAGTCCAGCAGAATTTGGACTCCAGATCCTGCGCGACCTTCTTGGCTTCTTTACCGCTATAACCGTAGGAACTTGCCAATTGGGAAGCCAGCATGTCTTTAACGGCTTTATGTTTCATTGCCGCGTTGAAGGCTTTAGTGATCTCGTCGAGTACTTTTTTAGGAGTATCGGCCGGAACGGCAAAACCCAACCACTGAGGCATTGGAAGCACTTTCTTCAATTCCGGGTAAGAATCGGTGATTGGCGCAACAGTTCCAACACCGGGGATCTCAACCGGTTTTACTTCGGTCGCTATTAAAGGACGAAGTTTCTTCGCCTGCATATAGCTGAGGGCTTCACCAGCGGAAACGTGCACTACATCCACCTCACCGGTCATACAAGCAGTGATCGATGGGGCGCTGCCGCCATAACCGAGAACATTGGTCTCAATGCCGATGGCTTCGGCTACTACCATCCACTTAGTGCTCCATAACCCGCCCATGACGCTTCCGGCGACTTTGATCTTACCAGGGTTGGCTTTAGCATCATCAACCAGATCTTTAAAGGTCTGATACTTGGAATTGTATGCTACCATAGCTACTCCGGGCGATCCACCGGCCATAAAATATTCCCAATCTTTAGTTGTGGTATTATGACCGCCGTTTGCCGGTAGGAAGAGGTTGGTTTCCGAAGCGCCTAACAACAAATACCCATCATGCGGTTTATTCCAGACATAATCGGTGGCTACGCCGCCGAGTCCACCCGTCATATTGACCACGTTTACTTGTACGCCTAAATATTCCTTCATGCCTTCTGCCAAAGCCCGATTCATTAGATCGGTCCCACCACCGGCGGAATAAGGACAAACAATGGTCACCGGCTTAGTGAGAATTTTGGATTTGGCATCGCTATAATTGGATGCCGCAACCAAACTTACAACCAACACTAATAAAAACGCTACCAATAAACCTTTACGCATTACTTTTCCCCCTTTTCAAATTTTGAACTGACAAAATTACTGCAGGTTTACTATTTTAGGTCATTCCCCCTTTCCATTATTTTTTCGAGCAATAACATGTTTCGCGGCTGAGACCAGATCAGCGACGCCCATTCCGTAAGCATCCAATAATATCTCCGGAACGCCGGACTCGCCGAAAACATCCCGTAATCCAATTCTTTCAGCCGGAACCGGATATTCTTCCGCTAAAAATTCGCATACTGCGCTACCCAAGCCTCCGTTAATGTTATGATCTTCGGCAACCACCAGGCATCCGGTGGATTTGGCCAATTCGAGCAGCGCCTCCCGGTCCAGCGGTCGGATAGTATGCATATCCAGTACTGCAGCGCTGATTCCTTCTCCCTCAAGAGCCTTGGCGGCGAGTAAAGCCTGGTAAACCATCACGCCGCTGGCGACAATGCCTACCTCGGTCCCTTTCCGAAGTGATATTGCTTTCCCGATGGTATACTCTTGGTCCTCCTGGTAAATGACGGGAACAGGATTCCGGGTGAGACGTATATATACCGGCCCAGGATATTCGGCCGCATTCAAGGTCGCCTTAAAAGTGGTTACGGCATCAGCAGGGTTTATAATCGTAATCCCCGGTATCGACCTCATGATACCAATGTCTTCAATCGCTTGATGGGTAACGCCGTCCATTCCGGTATGAAGTCCGCCGTGACTAGCGCCAATCTTCACATTCAACTTGGGATAAGCGATAAAAGTACGGATTTGTTCACAGGCCCGCATCGTTGCAAAAACAGCATAGTCCGATGCATACACTACGCGCCCTGTGGTAGCGAGTCCAGCGGCGATTCCGAACATGTTCTGTTCGGCGATGCCGATATTAAAAGCCCGTTCCGGATAGACTTGATGAAACTTCTTACTGCTGATCGACTTGGCTACATCAGCATCCAGCGCAACCATCCTGGGATCTCTTTTTCCTAATTCGATCAGGGCTTCACCGTAAGCTTGTCGGGTAGCAATTTTTTTCTGTTCAGCCATTGGTTTTACCCCCTTCCAATTCTCGCAAGGCTTCAGCAAGCTGTTGATCGTTGGGAGCCAGTCCGTGCCATTCTACTTTGTTTTCCATGTAGGAAACGCCTTTACCCTTGACGGTATGAGCGATAATAGCGGTTGGGCCTTGATGCGGCGCGGTAGCCGTCGCAAATGTTTCCAAAATTTCCGCCATATTGTGGCCATCCATCTCCAAGACTCTCCAGTTGAAAGCTTCCAATTTAGGCCGGAGCGGATTAATGTCCATTATTTCCTCCATGGTTCCGTCTACCTGGAGGTGATTGAAGTCGATGATTAAGAACAGGTTATCCAGTTGGTACTTTGCTCCGGCCATTAGAGCTTCCCAAATCATACCCTCTTGCATCTCTCCATCCCCGACCATTACGAATACCCGGTAGTCCAGTTTGTCAAGCTTGGCGCCGATGGCCATGCCAATCCCGATTGAAAGACCGTTACCCAAAGAACCCGAAGTCATATCAAGTCCGGGGGTTTTATTCATACATGGATGACCCTGCAGGATCGAATGATATTGCCGTAAAGTGCTAAAATGACAACAATCATAAAAGCCACGCAAGCCTAATGCAGTATAGAGCACCGGACAACAGTGCCCTTTGGAAAGGATGAACCGGTCCCTTTTTGGATCTTTAGGATTATCATGATTGATCCGCATAACCTGGAAATAAAGAGCTGTAACAATATCCGCCG
>JBLNDC010000626.1:0-4118 GCA_050261255.1 Bacteroidota bacterium | reverse complement strand
GCTGGCGCCTATAAGTGCGAAAGTCAAATCGGATTCCGGAAGAGACATCAAATAGGACTCAATTTGTTGAACTAACTTATTGGTTGTTTCCAAACTGGACCCTAAAGGCATTGTGACATCGACATTATATTCTTTATCGCCCATTGAAGGAGTGAAGTTGGTCTTAATCGCACCAAAGACAAAGGGGATTAAACCTAAGATAAACAGAAACGAGGCGATGATTAGAACCTTAGTCTGATTTTGGACCGCCCAGTTCAGCATCTGGCGATAGTATTCTTCAACTGTTCCGAGACGATAATTTTGCTGTTGTTCTATTTTTTTCATCACTTTGGAACTTTTTTTGATAGCCATTAGTTTTGAAGACAGCATTGGAATAACTGTTAAAGCTACTACCAAGGAGGCTCCTAAGGAAAAGGAAACTGTCAAGGCCATTTCTTTAAAGATTTGGGCGGCAATTCCTTCAACAAAAAGAATCGGGACAAAAACAACGATTGAGGTCAAAGTTGAAGCGGTAATCGCCATGGCCACCTCGGAGGTGCCTTCGGTAGCCGCGGATAAAGCATTATGCCCTTCTTCCCGGTAACGGAAGATAACCTCCAAAACCACAATGGCGTTGTCTACCAACATCCCGACCCCCAGCGCCAGTCCACCCATGGAAACCAAGTTTAAGGTCATGTTGGAAAAGTAAATCGCCGCAAAAGTAAGAATAATTGAGATTGGGATCGCCACGGAAATAATGAATGTGCTCCTAAAGCTCCGTAGAAAGAAGTACAATACAAATACAGCCAGCAAAGCGCCAACTAGAGCATTTTGAGTTACATTGTTCAATGATTTTTCAATATATTCCGCTTGTTCAAAGACTTTACTGAACTTAATCTCGCCATCCAGTTCAGTTTCGAGTTCCTTCAAGGCCTTTCGCACTTCTCTAGTGGCTAAAACCGTATTCGCGTCGCTTTCCTTCATTATCATCATCATAATGCTGTTTTGACCGTTAATTCGCGAATACTGTTTTTGTTCATGATATGTGTCGCGGATCTCGGCAATTTCTTGAAGGGGAATGATGGAGCCGCCTGGGAGGGTAATTTTAACCGACTTCAAATCTTCCACCGATTGAAATTCGCCGATGGTGCGCAGCACCATTTCGTTTTGTCCGCTTTTGACGATCCCGCCGGGGAGATTTAAGTTTTCACCTCGTAAAGATTGAATTAGAAAGCTGGGGGAAATATGATAAAAGTTCATTTTCTCAGTTGATAATAGGATCTGAATTTCCCGCGTCAAACTGCCCATTAGCGACACGGAAGCTACTCCGGGGACTCGTTCCAACCGGTTTTTGATTTTATTATCAGCTAACCGGGTTGCATCAGCTATTCCTTTAGGACTGGAAATTCCGTAAAATACAATCGGCATCATTGAAGGGTCAAATTTGAACAGTGTCGGCTCTTCGGCGCCTTCGGGAAGGACACGTTTGATCATGTCGATCCGTTCCCGCATCTTCAGGTTGGTAAAATCCATATCAGTCCCGAAATTACATTCGGCCATGACCATGGATGAACCTGTCGAAGAGGTCGACCTTACTTCTTTGACATTTGGAACAGCGCCAATGGCGCTTTCCAGGGGTTTAGTAATCAGGTTTTCGATTTCTTCCGGACCGGCTCCCTCATAACTGGTGAAGGCCATAATAATCGGAAATTGAATGTTAGGATAAAGATCCAGTTTTAATTTGGATAAGGAAATGAATCCTAAAATTGATACGAATAAAACAAGCATTAACACACCCAAAGGGCGGCGGACGCATAATTCGATCAGTTTTTTCATCTATTTCACCACGACTTTCGAGCCCTCTTCTAAATTGTTCTGGCCCAGAATGACTATAAATTCATTTTCGCCTAATCCGGATAGGATTTCCACCATTTTGCCGTCGGAAATTCCAGGAGTGACAATGCGGCGGCGGGCTGTATCTTTTTCGACCACATAGACTGCTTTGGTTCCAATCTCATCGACGATTGCTTCAGCCGGTATCTTCAAGATATTGTTCCGTTCGTTAAAGCTTAATCTGGCTTCGGCCAACATCCCGGCTTTGAAACGACGGGATGAATTATCGAGCGCAATTTTAACCGGGAAGGTCTTGGAAGTCTTATCAGCCGCCGGCGCTATTTGGGCGACCTTCCCGTTAAAAGTTTGCCCGGGAAAGGATGATAAACTGATCTGAGCCGCCTGGCCGATCCTGGTTTGGCTGATATAACTGTCGCTCAAATTAACGGTAACAAATACAGTCGACAGGTCGACCACCGAGAGCAGCGGTGTACCCGGACTGACCATACCGCCCAAAGTGGCGTTGGTAAAACCGATTTGGCCACTGAAGGGAGCCCGGATTCGAGTATCTTCCAACTGGTTTTTGGCTTGTTTATATGCGGCTTCGTCAATCTGAAACTGAGTTTGCGCCCTTTCGAATTCCTGAGGCGAAATGATCTTTTCGGCATAAAGTTTTTGGGAACGCTCATAATTTTCCTTGCTGTTCTTATAAGAAGCCTCGGCCCTCGCCAAATTGATCGCGTAATCATCCTGTTCCAGCTCGACTAAGATTTGATTAGCGGTTACATAATCACCCATTTTAACATGGACTTTTGCGATCCGCCCTGATACTTTGGGAGTAATACTAACTTCCTGGTTGGCCTCTAAAGCGCCGGTGGTGATGAAAACTTCACCCAGACTTCCTTTTTGGACCGTGGTAACTTTAACCGGAATCTCCGGAGTGCTGGTAACTGCATTGGTTTTTCGACCGCAACCACCGGCGGCTAGTGATAGAATAATTATCGGGATTACTAATAACAATAACTTTCGACTCATGGGTTTCACTCCTTTGATTGAGGGTCACGGCCAAGCGTGACATCCAGTTTCGCTAAGGCAGTCAAGTAATTCTTGATGCTTGCATAGTAACCGTTTAAGGCATTATCCAAATCCAGCTGAGAATCGGATATATCGATAGTTGTCGCCATCCCTGCGTCAAACCGGGCTTGTGTCATCCGGAGTGTTTCTTTGGAAAGATTGATTTGTGATTGATTGGCTTGAATTGTTTCTAGACTTTCCTGTAAATTCAATAGTCCCTGTTCAACTTCAATCCTGACTGCATCTCGTAACAGCGATTCCTGATTTTCTAATATCTTTTGATTATCTTTTGCTGCGGAAACTTTGGAAGCAGTGGCAAAACCATCGAATAAAACTCCAGTTAACGAAAGGGTGAGGTTCCATTTCTTTTCCCAATCGCCAGGGTCAAACTCCAGTCCGCCGCCTGAATAGTCGTAACTTAACGCCAAATTAGGTTTATAGCCGGCACGGGCCATTTTGGTTTGAAGTTTTGCTTGTTCATTGGCATAAGCCATATTGATTACTTCCGGTCGATTTCGGTAAGCTTCATCAAGCAGTTTGGAAAATTCCAAGTTGGTTTCTACCGGAAGGGATATTTGTGCGAAGTCGTCAACGATTGTAATTGAGTTATCAACCGGACTTCCAATTAGATTAGCCAATCCTAATCTGGCTAATTTTACTCCATTTTCAGCTTTGATGATCGTTGGCTTGAGACTTTCCCAACGGACCTGGGCTTGGAGGAGTTCATATTTGGAAACGCTCCCCACATCATAGAGGCGTTTGACTCTTTGATAATGTTTTCCCATATTTTCATAGGATGATTGAACGACCCGTAACGCTTGTTCAGCAAACCACAATCCGTAATAGGCTTCTTTAACTTGTGAAGTAAGGTTCTGTTTTGCTTTACGAAGGTCTTCTTCAGTCATTTCTAAAGTTAATTTGGCAATGCCCAAATTACCGGTTAATACTCCACCAGTATATAGCTTTTGCGTTAAAGATAGATTGCCAGAATACGTTACATCCGAATCAGGTACAGGGCTTGGAATAATGGTGCCGGTAATAGGATCGAAATATGGAACTTCTTGGTCTTCACTAGCTTTATTATTTACAATTCCATAAGATAATGAAGGAAGTAAACCCGCGGAAGCCTCATGGACTTTTTTTCGGGCCACCGACACTTTTAACTCGGCATTTTGGATGTTTTTACTGTTTTGATAAGCCATCTCCAATGCCTTTTCAAGGGTTAGGCCAGT
>JBLNDC010000625.1:0-6410 GCA_050261255.1 Bacteroidota bacterium | reverse complement strand
AAGTCGGTTTGATCAAAGTTCGGTTATACCGTCCCTTCTCGGCCGAACATTTCCTGTCTGTTTTACCCAAAACCGTCAAGAAGATTGCGGTACTGGATCGGACCAAAGAACCCGGTTCCTTGGGTGAACCGCTTTATGAAGACGTATGCACCGTATTTATGGAGAAACGAGAGAGCCCGTTAGTGACCGGCGGTCGCTACGGCCTTGGCTCCAAAGAATTTACTCCGTCAATGGTGAAAGCGATCTATGACAACCTGGCAGCCGGCCAGCCAAAGAACCACTTTACAGTAGGGATCAACGACGATGTTTCCCAGACATCTTTGGAAGTTAAGGAATTCATCAACGCTGCGCCTGAGGGAGTTCATCGTTGTAAATTCTATGGTTTGGGTTCCGACGGTACTGTCGGTGCTAATAAGAACTCCATTAAAATCATCGGCGACCACACCGATATGTACGCTCAAGGTTATTTCGTCTATGATTCCAAGAAATCCGGCGGAATTACCATTTCCCATTTACGGTTCGGCAAGACTCCGATTCAGTCGCCGTACCTGATTGACCAGGCTGATTTCATCGCTTGCCATAATCCGTCTTACGTTACCCGGTATGATGTGTTGGATGGATTGAAAGAAGGCGGCGTCTTCCTGCTGAACTCCCCTTGGAGCGCGGCGGATATGGATCAAAAATTGCCGGCGGAAATGAAGCAAACCATTGCCAAGCGAAAGATCAGATTTTATAATATCGACGCCGTAAAAATCGCCGGCGAAGTCGGTCTCGGCGGTAGGATTAACATGGTAATGCAAGCCGCTTTCTTTAAACTGGCTAATGTGATCCCGGTTGAAGACGCATTCAAATATATCAAGGAAGCGATTAAAAAGACTTACGGCAAAAAAGGCGATAAGATCGTCAATATGAATATTGCCGCGGTCGATCGGGCCGTCGAAGCTTTGGAGGAAATTAAGTACCCTGAGACATGGGTAAACGCCACCACCGGCGCAACCCTCGAAGAAGACTCGAATGTGCCCGCTTTCGTTAAAGAGGTAATGAAACCGATGATTCGGCAGGAAGGCGATAAACTTCCGGTTAGCGCCTTTACTCCCGACGGTACCTTCCCGGTCGGCACCACTCAATATGAAAAACGCGGTATTGCCATTAGCATACCGGTCTGGGACCCGGAAACTTGTATTCAATGTAACCAATGCGCTTTTGTTTGTCCGCATGCCGCTATTAAACCGTATTTAGTCAAATCGGACGCTAAACAAGGCGCTCCGGCAGGATTTAAGACTAAAGCAGCTATCGGAAAAGAATTTGGCGGCTACGACTTTAGGATGCAAGTGTCGCCCATGGATTGCACCGGTTGCGGCAACTGCGTTGATATTTGCCCGGCCAAAGAAAAACCCATGAAAATGGTATTATTAGAGGAAGTTGCCCAGGCTGAAGTGGAAAATTATAAATTCGCCGAAGCGCAGCCGATTCCGGATATTGCGATTAACCCCGATACCGTTAAAGGAAGTCAGTTCCGGAAGCCGTTATTCGAATTTTCGGGAGCCTGCGCCGGTTGCGGAGAGACTCCGTATGTGAAATTAATCTCGCAATTATTTGGCGACCGGATGGTGGTGGCCAATGCGACCGGATGTTCTTCGATTTACGGCGGAAGCGCGCCTTCAAACCCCTATACGGTTAATGAAAAAGGACATGGTCCGGCCTGGGCGAATTCGTTGTTTGAAGACAACGCCGAATTCGGTTACGGCATGAATTTAGCCATTACCCAGCGGCGCGGAAAATTAGCGGACTTAATCAAGCAAGCCCTGGAGTCCAATATCTCCGCAGGCCTAAAAGAGGCTTGCAACGAATGGCTGAAAGGCAAAGATGACGCCGTTATTTCCCGGAAAGCGGGAGACAAAATTAAAGAGTTGATTGACACCGAAGCTAAACAAGCATCCGGTGAATTGAAGAATATTTTGAACGAGATCGCCGGGATGAAAGACTTATACACCAAGAAATCCATCTGGATCTTCGGCGGCGACGGTTGGGCTTACGATATTGGTTACGGCGGGTTGGATCATGTGCTGGCCTCAGGGGAAGATGTTAACGTTTTGGTCCTCGACACAGAGGTTTATTCCAACACCGGCGGCCAATCTTCCAAGTCCACTCCGACCGGAGCGATCGCCAAGTTTGCCGCTGCCGGTAAGAATGTCAAGAAGAAAGACCTTGGTTTGATGGCTATGGCTTATGGCTATGTATATGTGGCCACTGTATCGATGGGCGCAAACAAGAATCAACTGATGAAGGCAGTTTTGGAAGCCGAAAAGTATAAAGGACCGTCACTGATCATTGCTTATGCCCCATGCATCAACCATGGAATCAACATGGGCAAGAGCCAGGAAGAAGGCAAATTGGCGGTAGAAGCCGGGTATTGGCCTTTATACCGTTATAATCCGGATCTGGCTTTAGAAGGAAAGAACCCCTTCATCTTTGAGTCGAAAGACCCAACAGTCAGCTATCGCGATTTCCTCATGAGGGAAGTCCGCTATGCTTCGTTGGCAAAACTGTTCCCGGACACCGCTGAGAATCTGTACGCCAAAGCTGAAAAAGACGCTAAAGCGCGGCATGAGATGTATAAGCGAATGGCTGCCAATTAAGATAGCTTACTGTTAGGCAAGATTATAACGATTGCAGGAGGCGGATTAGTCCGCCTCTTTTTTTTACGTTTAAAATATTAAATCAATAAAGTTCACCCTGTAAAAACCCGATATATAAATTGGTAGGTTCAGGTAAGATGCTCTTAGTAAATGTAAGTCACTTGAAAGAAGGCAACGGGAACCCCAAACGCTTCATTTCTTCGTAGTCGACTTAAGCCAAGTTTCGGAAGGAGAGAACGAATGTTTCAACAAAGAGAAGCCGTCGAGAGACCGGTTATTTTTAATGGTAACCGCCGGTTTTTGAAGTGGCTATTTTTAATGCTGTTTATTTTGATAGCTTTAACGGGTAATAATTCAAAAATTAGTTGCGATACGATTAGTAATGACCCGATGACTGAAATTATTGAACTTTATTATCGAGGCCGATTTACCGAATCCCTAACAAGATTGGGGCAGATCGTGGCTAAAAATCCTGATAACGACCTGGCAAGGTTGAATTTGGCCCGCCTTTTAAAAGAAAATGGAAAGCAGACCGAGGCCTTGACTCACCTTAAATATCTGGTTAAAAAAGATCCCACCGCTGAAAGATACCGTTCAGTATTGGTGGAAACAGCTTATCTAGCCGGAAAGCCGGAGCTCGCGGTCGAGTATTATTATCCGGACGAAAGCGATTCCCTAATATTGTATTGGTCCGGGTTAGCTTTAGCTGATTTGGGAAAGACCGACTTAGCCCGGGGGGCTTTGCTGGAATCAATTAAACAACGGCCATATAACCCCATGGCCTACTACGCGTTAGGGTTATTAGAACAGAAGTTGAGCCATACCAAAGAAGCTTTTACCCGCTTTCAGCAAGCCCTCTCCCAGGAACCCAATTTAAACAAGAGTTATTTTCCCCTTGCTAAAAACTATATTGGGACCAAACAACATAAAACATCTTATAACCTTTTGGTCAAAGCCGGATCAACCGAACCATGGAGATTCCCGGTTAATCATGATTTTCAAGCGCCTCTGGAAATAAGCGAGGATATTTCGGAGGAAACAGCGGCCAATGAAACTAAAACCCAGGAGACAGATCCCTCATTAGTTATTAAAGTCCCGGAAAACCGGGAATCAATTCCGGAGATTCGCATCGGACTAGCATCCAAAATTCAAAGATTACGAATTAAAACCAGAGGTCAATATAGATTAACATCCCAAGGTGGGCTTTTAAGAATCGGGGCTGCTGATGAAGTTTTACTTTTTGTAAGGACTAAGAAAGGCATCGAGGTTTACGATGGGAAGGGTAAATACCTTTTTAAATCGTGGCAACCGTTCAGCCTTGGATATGAAGAACCGGGCGCAACCTCATTAATATACGATGCTAGATTTGGCAACGGATCCTATTGGTCCAAAGGGAAGCGCCGGATTTATAGGGGAGTAATCGAAATACTGCCTAAAAGCTCCGGCTTAACCATTGTTAACCGGGTGAATATCGAAGAATACTTATATGGGGTTGTCCCATCGGAAATTCCGGCCTCATGGCCTCAAGCGGCTTTAGAAGCACAAGCGATAGCGGCCCGCACCTATGCTTTGGCCAATTTAGGAAGGTATCGGATTCAAGGCTTTGACCTGTTGGCGACCCCTACTTCCCAAGTATATAACGGAGTGACTCAGGAAGCGGATTCGGTGATTGAAGCGGTTAACGCCACCCGGGGAAAGATTTTAACTTTTGAAGGGAAACCGGCCGGCACCTTTTATTATGATAATAGCGGCGGTTATACAGAAAGCGGCGCTTTCGTTTGGGGTGACGACCGCCCATACTTACAAGCGATACCGGAAAAACCATTGACTACCCGGGACCAGTACCTTGCCCCGGATGATCTAGCGGCTTGGTTAACCGAACAACCTGATTGCGTTTCCTTTCGTGAAGGATATTATGTCAGAAGCGCTTATCGATGGACCCATTGGATTCCCCGCGAACAGATTGAATCGCGAATCCGTTCCAAGGCAAGAATCGGGCGGATTAAAGCCATTATTCCCATGGAACGGGGGATTAGCGGTAGGGTAAAACGGGTGATGGTAAAGGGGACAGCCGGATCTTATATAATTAGCGGCGAGAGTATACCTTATCGGCTGGGTGGACTACGGAGCACTCTATTTGTAGTACAGCCAAAAATTGGCAAGGACGGCCTTCCGGAATCATTCATTTTTAACGGAGGCGGCTGGGGCCACGGTGTAGGGATGTCTCAAAGCGGAGCAGTAGGCATGGCCTTAGATGGGGCGTCGGCAGCTGAAATTTTAGCCTATTATTATCCAGGTACTGAATTAATCAGTAAATATTAGCACGGTTTTAGTCAAAAGATCAAAAGGTAAAAGTCACATTGTTTTGCTAAGTAGTCGTCCACCCCAGCTAGCCGGGGCACGTTAAAGGATGAAAATTAGATATTCACCACGAAGGTCACGAAGGACACGAAGGGGAACGGAAGAATAGATTTTCTTTCCCCCGTCTTCGTGCTCTTCGTGGTGGTAATGTTTTAAAGTATTCAACGTAATTCTTATGGTTTGAAGTATTTTCTAGATAGCCCCCCACCCCGGCTAGACTGGTTAATCGAAAGGATGAAATATTGTAATTCACCGGAACGCTAATGAACACGAATAAAAAGATTTATTAGCGTTAATTCGCGTGTATTAGCGGTTAAATATTTTAATAGGTGTATTTTTTTCCCGATAGGATTCGATAGTTGAATATCAAAAGTATTTATGCAAGGAGATTTAGATGATCGCGATTATTAACGGTAAAGTAATTCCGGTCGCCAGCGAACCGATTGAGAGAGGGACGGTCTTAATTGAAGGGAATAAAATTAAGGCTGTCGGATCTGGATTGGCGGTCCCGGATGGAGCGGAGATTGTCGATGCTGAAGGAAAATGGGTTTTACCGGGATTGATTGACGCCCACAGCCATATCGCTTTATACGGAGAACCGTCAATCTGGGCCAACCTGGATTTAAACGAGATGACTGCGCCCAATACCGCTCAATTAAGGGCGATAGACGCTTTGAATCCGGATGATCCTGCCTTCGCCGATGTTCTAGCCGCCGGGATCACCTCGGTTTATACCGGTCCGGGTAGCGCCAATATTATTGGGGGCACCGGCATGCTAATTAAAACATATGGACGGACCCCAGAAGAAATGATAGTCTCCGGGACCGAAGGGATGAAAATAGCCCTCGGTGAAAATCCAAAATGGGTTTACGGGGATAATAAAAAACAGTATCCGGCGACCCGGATGGGTAATGCCGCAGTACTGCGGGAGGCTTTGGTCGCAGCCCAAAATTATCTTGGAAAAATCGCCAAAGCCCGCCGGGAAAATGAAGCAGGGAAGCCTGATAACTACCTGGAAAGAGATTTAAAACTAGAGGCTTTGGGCAGAGTTTTAGAACGCGAGATTAAGGCCAGGATCCATTGCCATCGTAAGGAT
The DNA here is from genome assembly GCA_050261255.1 of Bacteroidota bacterium. GTDB lineage: Bacteria > Bacillota > UBA4882 > UBA8346 > UBA8346 > JAAYHS01. Next base: position 314 of record JBLNDC010000625.1, on the reverse strand, counting down.
GATATCTTAACCGCAATCCGGATCGCCGAGGAATTCAATTTAGATTATGTAATCGAACATTGCACTGAGGGGTATAAAATCGCTGATATCTTGGGAGCCAAGGGAGTTAAGGCTACGGTAGGCCCGCTCTTAATGGGCAGAGAAAAAATGGAAATCAGTCAAGTGACCCTTAAGAACCCGGGTATTTTGAGCAAGGCCGGGGTGAAGGTTGCGCTGCAAATGGATGCTTCGTCGGAAACTAAATGGCTTCCCTTGCATGCCGGATTGGCAGTCCGGGAAGGCATGGAGGAAGAGGAGGCTTTTAAAGCCATTAC
>JBLNDC010000624.1:0-4156 GCA_050261255.1 Bacteroidota bacterium | reverse complement strand
GGGTGGAGATCGAACGGCGGCGGGAATTGAATTATCCGCCTTTTGCGGAGTTCGTCAAGATCGGTTTTACCGGTTTAAATTCGGAAAAAGTCCGGGAGGCGGCAACGGCTTTCGCTCAGATTTGCCGTGGTCTGATCGAAAAAAATACCGGCCTTGAAAGAGAAAAAAATTTCATCGAACTAATGGGCCCTGCTCCGGCATTGATTCCGAAAATTGAATCCAAATATCGATGGCAATTGTTGCTCAAAAGCAACAGTCCAAACCTTCTTTGCGATTTAGTAAACGGCTCTTGGTCGGAATTTCCCTTCCGGAAATTTGCCGATCTGAAAATTATCAAAGACCGTAATCCATATTCTATAGTATAATTGAGTTTAAAATGAGGTGGCTAAATTGGCTCTATTAAAAATTTATACCGGAGAGGATCCGGTACTCCGACAGAAAGCTCGAAAAATTTCTAAAATAAGTAAAAAATTGCGGGTTTTAGCCAAAGATATGCTGGAAACGATGTACCACGCCAATGGGGTCGGGCTGGCAGCTCCTCAGGTGGGGATCTCGGAACGGATGGTTGTAATCGACGTCGGCACCGGACCGATAGTATTAATCAATCCCGAAATCATCAAGCAGGAAGGGGAAAAGCGGGATGTAGAAGGCTGCCTTTCGTTACCCGGACGAAACGAATATATCACTAGGGCGGAACGAGTATGCGTCACCGCGTTTGACCTTAATGGCAAGGAGATTAAGTTAACCGGTGAAGATTTATTAGCCCGCGCCTTTCAACATGAGATCGATCACTTAGATGGGATTTTGTTCATTGATTATTTGAAGGACATAAAGGAGCAATAAGTTGGATAGTTCATTCAGAAACAATAAGTTGCGCATCTTATTCATGGGCACTCCCGAATTGGCCGCAGTCAGCCTCGGCCGTTTATTGGCTGCTGATTTTGAAGTAATCGGGGTTGTCACTCAGCCGGATCGCCCTAAAGGAAGAGGAATGACGTTACAACCTTCTCCGGTAAAACAAATGGCTCTCCAAAATGGGCTGGAGGTTTGGCAACCTCAACAAGTCGATAATGAGGAATTTTTAGCGGTTTATCGAAGGCTCCGGCCTGATCTGGTTGTAGTGGTTGCTTTCGGCCAAAAAATACCGGTGGAAATTTTGAATGGCCCAAAGTACGGCTGTATTAATGTCCACGGTTCTTTGCTCCCGAAGTACCGGGGCGCCGACCCGATTCGCCGGGCGCTGCTCAATGGCGATCGAGTTACCGGAATCACTACCATGCATATGAATGAAGGCTGGGACACCGGAGATATTATCTTCCAGGAGGAACTGGAAGTTGGCAGCGATGAAAACTACGGCAGTTTATATTGCCGTTTGGCTGAACTTGGCGGGAAAATGCTGGTTCAAACGATCGAGGCTCTTGTGGCGGGAAAAGCCCCCCGGGTTCCTCAAGATGACCGGTTAGCGACTAAAGCGTTTAAAGTGAAACCCGAACAATACCGGATCGATTGGAATGAACCGGCTGAAAAGATTCATAACTTAGTGAGAGCCTTAGCTCCTTCTCCCGGAGCGGAAACTTATTTTAATTCCGAACGTTTAAAAATATTAGAAACTAGAATGATCGATCCTTCTGAGTGTAATATTATTAAGGATTGTGGCCCGGGAGGGATTCTCCGGATAATGAAAAATGAAGGGTTGTTGATCGCCACTGGAGATCGACCGCTACTAATCACAAAAATGCAGCCCGCCGGGAAAAGGGTAATGCCCGCCAATGACTGCGCCAATGGCCGCTGTATCAAAGAAGGAATGCGCCTTTGCGCTTCCCCGGAATAAACAGAATCTTACCGAAAATTAAACTTTTTGAAATTGAGTTTTTAAATAATCTATGATAAAAGAGATTAAGGGTTGATGCAGGCGTTGGAGATGAAAGATAATTACTACATAAAGGGGAGATGAATAATGTTTTACGATCCTACTTTTCTATTGTTGATTCCGGCCATAATCTTTACTTTTTATGCCCAATTTAAAGTGCAGGCCACCTTCAATAAATACCAAGATGTCCGTGCAGCCTCGGGCCGGACCGGAGCCCAGGTAGCCAGGGAGATACTGGACCGGAGCAATCTGTATGATGTTCCGGTGGAATTGACTCCCGGCACTTTGTCGGATCATTATGATCCTCGCTCCCGGGTGTTGAGGCTCTCGCCCGAAGTTTACCACGGCCGTTCCTTAGCAGCTTATGGAGTGGCCGCCCATGAATCGGGCCATGCCATTCAGCATGCTGAATCTTATGTGCCTTTAACTCTTAGAAACGGAATTTTCCCCGTAGCTAGCCTAGGTTCCAATCTCGGGTTTTTCCTCTTTTTTATCGGGATCATTTTCGGCGGGGGCAGCACCTTTTTACTGGATTTGGGCATCATTTTATTCACCTTCTTTGTGGCTTTTACCATCCTTACCTTGCCGGTTGAATATAATGCCAGCAACCGGGCTTTGGCCATTCTCGGCGACAGCGGTTATTTAATGCACGGGGAAGAGCTCGGCGGAGCTAAAAAAGTATTGAATGCCGCTGCTTTAACCTATGTCGCTTCCGCTGCTACCGCTATTCTTCAATTGTTGCGAATGTTATTTATCCGGGGAAGCCGCGATGAATAGTATCACCGGCCGTCATTTGGCCCGGTTGGTTTTGGACCAATATGAGAATGAAGACGCTTATCTAAATCTAGCGTTGGCCCGAATCTTGAACCAGTTCAATCAGGCGGACCAACGGGAAAAAGATTTCTGCAGTGAATTGGTTTATGGCGTTGCACGCCATTTGCTGAAGATCGATTTTATTCTGGGACGGCTGCTTAGCCGTCCCTTAGATTCATTAAAAACACCAGTCAAAAACATTTTACGGATTGCTATTTATCAGTTGCTCCGGCTTCCAGAAATACCGGAACACGCGGTAGTGAACACGGCAGTCGTTGAAACCAAAAATACCAAATATTCGGGTTTGGCGGGTTTGGTCAATGGAGTGCTCCGCAATTATTTGCGGAAGAGCGACAAGATCGCCCTGCCCAGCCGGGAGAATAATCCCGTCCAATTCTTGTCCCTAGAGTATTCTCACCCCAATTGGCTGGTTGAACGGTGGCTGGCCCGATTTAGCCTTGAAACTACGGAGTTGATCCTTAAGGCAAACAATGAAAACCCTCCCTTAACCGTAAGGATAAATCAACATCTAACCGATGGCGAAATATTTAAAAATGAATTGACCGCTCAAGGAATCCGTTGGTTGCCGGGGCATTTTCTAGAAGAAGCCATCATCCTTCGAGATTTGCCTTGCGCCCTCGCCGAGCTCTCTCAATTTCAGGAGGGGAAAATATTCGTTCAAGATGAAAGTTCGATGTTGGTCGCGCGTTTGCTGGCGCCTCGTTCCGGTGAAACCATCATTGACCTTTGCGCCGCTCCCGGTGGGAAAAGCACCCATTTGGCTGAATTGGCCGATGATCGCTGCCATATTATCAGCGTTGACGACCATCCGCACAAGATCGAATTGATAAGGGAAAATGCAGCGCGTTTGAAATTGGAAAGCATCGAAACGGTTTTAGGGGATGCCCGGAAAGTATTTGCCGGGGATGAACGGCAGGTGGATGCGGTGTTGGTTGATGCGCCTTGTTCAGGCACGGGTGTCCTCCGCCGCAGGGTGGACGCTCGATATCGCCGGAAGCCGGAAGATATCAAGGACTTAGCTGCCTTACAACGGGAGATTTTAGAACAAGCCGCCCGTCTGGTAAGGCCGGGCGGCCGTTTGGTTTATAGCACTTGTACTCTGGAACCGGAAGAGAATCAAGAACAAATTAGATATTTCATAAAAAACCATGCTGAGTTCAGGATCGAACCATATGCCAGGTTTCTTCCCAGGGGTTTGGAGACTTGTCTAGCGGAGCCCAATAGCCAATGGGCAACCTTATTGCCAAGTTCCGATGGGGGAGACGGTTTTTTTATGTGCCGTTTAAAACGTATCAATCCTTAATAAAACGATCCATCAACCGGTATCCTTCTTCAATCATGATTCCCGTTTCTGCGGCGGCAACTTCATCAAAAACAGCAGCTGAGGTTTTTAGATTGTTTTTTCCTGATTGATAAATCACGAACGGTACCGGGTCGCTTACGTGTGTTTTT
>JBLNDC010000623.1:0-5985 GCA_050261255.1 Bacteroidota bacterium | reverse complement strand
ATGTTGTAAAGATGGAACCCATGATTGAAATGGGAATGGAACTCCGTCATGACTGGCGGAAGAAACGGATGGGAATCACCGTTTTAATGCCGGATTCAAAGTTATACCGGATTTACGATTCCAACGGCAATCCGGCGCGTCTGCCGGAACAGGGTATCTTATTACCGGAAAAGCTTAGGCGAATTCTCAAGATTGAAGATGGCGATCAGGCAGTGTTTCGAATCTTATGGCCCGGTAAACGTTCGGTTGAGGATGAGAAAAAGGTCATGATTAAGGGGAAAGTCCTTCAATATGTCGGGCAAACCGCTTACGGCAGTATGGAACAGGCCGATCATTTTTTTGGTGAAGGGCCCGTGGCCAATGTTGTTTTATTGAAATTGGAAAATACGCGTTATGAAAAAGAGATCCTCAAGAAGCTTAGGGATATGTCCGGGATCGGTTCGATTCAATCGAAAGCGGAATCCATTTATAGCCTGGAAAAAGCTTTGGAAACATTCAATTCAATGGTGGGCGTCTTCATTTTGGCCGCCGGATTGTTGGCGTTCGCGGTAATTTATAATATTACCAATATCAATATTTATGAACGCCGCCGCGAGCTCGCCACCTTAAAAGTCTTGGGTTTTACCGATGGAGAAATGAAACAGCTCGTCTTCAATGAGAATTTCGTAGTTACCTTTATGGGCGTTCTGGCCGGTCTGCCGGTGGGAAGGATCTTTTTGAACCTGTTAATGGAAAGCGCTACCACTGATAACATGACCTTGCCGGTGGCTTTATTTAATTCCAGCTATTTATGGGCGTTTTGTTTAATGTTCGGATTTACGATTTTGGCAAATTTGGTTTTGACCCGTAAAATACGGGTTATCAACATGGTGGAAGCTCTAAAAAGCAATGAATGAGAACTATAAGAAAGGTGAGAGAAGATGAAGGGTAATAAATTCTGGATTTATTCGTTAATTATTACTGGGATTGTACTAGCGACTGTTTTCATATTTAATCAAGGTGTGGAAATGGAAACCATGACCGTGGCTTCCGGGCCCATCGCCGAAACGGTGGAAGATACCGGGACTGTCAAATCCCGGAACAGCCGGACAGTATATCTGGAAACACCGGGCCGGATTATCGAAATCTTAGTGGACAAAGGCGATCTGATCCAAAAAGGGGATCTCCTTTTAAAACTGGACCCGACTGACCAACAACTCACCCAAATTGCTCTTCATCAGGCGCAGAATGATTACGACTTGGCTCAAAAAGACTATGAGAAAATCAAACAATTATATACGGCCGGGGCTGTGAGCCGAAAGGAGTACGAAACCGCCGAGCGAGCCTGCAAGAATGCGCGTGAAACTTACGAGGCGGCTCATTTGAGCTTGGAGAAGAGCACGGAGAGTACATTACTCCGGGCGCCCCGGGCAGGGATGGTTTTGGATAAATTGGTGGAGCCGAACTTGTATGCCCCGCAAGGGACTGCGGCGTTTGTCATCGGCAACCTTTCCGATTTGGAGATTGAGGCTGAAATTTTGGCTGATGAAGCCGTAAACATTCGTCCCGGCAATCCGGTGGTGATCACCGGTAATGCTGCCGGAGGCCGGGAATTGAAAGGGACTGTGGCCGAAGTATCCCCCATAGCCAAGAATATCATCTCTTCCTTGGGGATTAATCAGAAAAGACGGTTGATAACCATTGCCTTAACTGGAGAAACCGGGCAGTTAAAACCGGGAGTCGATATTGACGTTAAAATCATTACCAAACTGAAGCCTAATGCCATCAAAGTGCCGTTAAGCGCAATTTTTGACCGACAAGGGCAGACTTGTGTTTTTGTGGTAAAAAACGGGGTCGCGAAGATACGCCAGGTAGATATCAAGATCGAAAATGACGAAGAGGTGGAGATCGGAGCAGGATTAAAACCCGGAGAAATAATCATCGTCCGGCCGGATAATGACCTTAAGGAGGGAACCAAGATTAAGTTTGCGGCGGATAAATGAGTTTCAATGAGTTGGAGGTAGGGCAGAATGAGATGAATGTGATAAACGAAGGGAAACGTCCTACCGGATATCCCCTTCGTTTTTTTACCAGTTAGTCGTAGATACTCACTCACTACATTATTTTTTTCTGTTTTTTCTCAAGACTGCAAGGTATAGGACCTTACAAGCTCGGCGAGGTCTTTCCAGTAGTCACACTTTCCCAATTGAAAGGACTTGGGGTATTCTGCCTGTTTTAAATCCCCAGCGCTAAAAACAGATCATACAAATATCCCAACAAAATCCCCCCGGCCAATAAATAGCCGACATAGAGGCCGATGATTCTTTTTTTCATAAACACCGAGATCCCCGCAATCACCCAGGCGCTGGTCCCCGGACCGGTAACCAGGAAGGCCAACATCGCGCCGCCACCGGCGCCGCCGTCCATTAAAGATTTGATCAAAGGCAGAGCCGATTCGCCGTTTACATAGAGCGGAAGACCGATCAAGGCGGCCAGCGGTACGGCAAAAATGTTTTTAGCGCTAAACAAAGCCATGATCCATGAAGTAGGCACAAAGTAGTTGACGAGGAACCCGATAGCCACAAAAAGCGCGAAATTGGGGAGAATCTGTTTTAATCCGAGATCAATTAAGCCTTCGCTTATTTCCGCCAATTTAAGCCTTCGTATAAATTCGGAGTAGTTGTTTTTCGTTATATTTTCAGTTTTAGCTCCACAACTGTCACAACTCGGATTATTGAAGGTTTCTCCAACTGGAGCTTCGCAACCCGCAGATTCACTAGTAGCGGCTGTGCCGGAACAACCACAACTTTGGTCGGTTTTTTTTCCGGAAAAGCGGGTTTGGTTTTTTAAGAAGTCAGTCTTGGCCTCGATGAAGTGGGTAAGATAACCGGAACCCAGACCGATTACGATTGAGGCTATGGTTAAAGCGATGGCGAACTTCAAACTGATAATCCCGGCAATCAGGATAAACCCTTCCGGGCTCATCAGCGGGGAAGAAGTCAGGAAGGCCATGATCGGCCCCCAGGGTAAAGTGGTGGTGAGCATCCCGATGACCAGCGCCATGGTGCCGCAGGAGCAGAAGGGCGTAAATGCTCCCAGCGCCACACTGCCGAGGATGGAGATGTTGGTTTTACGGAGTATTGCTGCTTTGAGTTTTTCCGTGTCAACGTGAGCCTTTAAAACGGCGGCGGTAAGGATGGCGAATCCCAAAGGGAGCCAGTTATGGCTTAAGCTGGTGATGACCGCCATGATGGTTTGGGAGAGTAGTTCCGAAATGAATTTAATCAGGGTTTCCATATTGTCCTCCTTATGTATCGTATTTTTACGATATAGAACGTTAAAAAAAATTACCGGCAAGCTTCGGATGAAGATAGGTCAAGGCTTAATTCTTTTAAAAACTCTTCGATTGTTTCGTTATTGAGAAAATAGCAGCTCCAGAGGTTCCTTTTTTCCTTATAAATCAACCCAGCTTGCTCAAGTACCGCCAAGTGTTGCGAAACAGTAGACTGGGCAAGGCCGGTAAGTTTGACCACATCGCCGACACTGACTCCGTTTTCGTGATACTCGATCCGGTCGCAACAGGTGGCGATGGAGTTGCACTTCAGAGCCTTGATAAGTTGAAAGCGGGTTTTATTGCCCAGAGCACTGCAGATAGCTACTACATCCATTTTGACGCCTCCATATCGTAATTCTACGATTTAGTTTATCGTAAAAATACGATATAGTCAAGGGGATTTTATCTAAATTTGGTCGTCCGGCTAAAGGCTTTGGTAAAAGCGATGCAGACTTAATCGAAACTGTTGAAAAGAGGGATTTTCCCATATTCATAGAAAATTATGGGAACAACCGGGACAACGCTTCCCTTAGATTTAAGAAGAACCCGGAAATTTTATTATTCTGTAGGGTTCTGTTATTAATAATGGTTGATCAGATATGCCTATTTTTTTCTCGCGCAGAGACCCCCCTCTGCTACTATATTTTTATAGCTCTAAAATCATTTTACTGTATAAGGCGCGGAGGCGCAGAGAAAAGATAAGTCCTAATTTATCAGGATTAATTATCAATTTGATTTTTTATAACTTTGACCTCATCCATAACAATTATTTTTTAAACTCAGCGCCTCTGCGCCTCCGCGGGAGATAATCATTTTGGTTTTTAAGTTTATAAGCAAATATTTCAACCAACCTTTCTTAAGAACATAGCTTTCTGTAATTTGAAATTGAAAATTATTAAAAGTCTTTTTTAGAATAATTGAAAGGATGATTGACATGGTAATTAGTAAGCCCTCTTTACTAAGCATGGTATTAGCCGGTTTTTTTATCCTGGCAGCAATTGCGGTCCATTTCCTCCATCCGGAACTCGATTGGGTTCGCTATTCCCTAAGCAATTACGCGATAGTCGCCTATGGGAAAATACTCGAGATCGGCTTATACTGCATCGGCCTCTCCCAGATCATTACCGCTTTGGAGATTGGGAAGGTTTATCAGAAGCCAACCAGCGCTATTTTATTGGTATTAGTGGGATTGGGAGCGATCATCGTCGGAATCTTTCCGATGGACCCAGGCCCAAACCGAACCATTACGGGATTAATGCATACCGTCGGCGCATTTTTGGAGTTCGCCTTGTTTCCCATGGCAGTTTCGATCATCGGGTGCAAGTTGTTTCAAGGCCGGGCTAAGAAGTATACCCTAATAACCGGAATCGCAACCTTGATCATGTTTTTATTGGTTTTTCTCGGCTACTTTTTCTATAAAGAGAGCACAGTGTTTGGCCTGATTGAAAAGATAGATATATCCTTGATAGCGGGATGGTCGTTCCTTATTCCCTATTTAATGCGGGAGCGGAAGAACGAGGCACGGGAGAGGCGAAAACATAATGAAATCAATTATTAATTTGTATCCTCTCAAAATTGCTTGGTTCGATTCTGAAATAGAACGGTTGGATTTTAAAGTTGCTTGGCTTAATTTAAAAGTTAAGCGGCTATATTTTGAAATTAAGCGGCTTAATAAAAAAATTAAGCCGCTTAATTGTGGGCGGAAGGGTGGTTGTCACATTTAACGCCCGTTCCCACTCTGGTTTCAGCATTAAGTAAAGGAAACAATAAGTGAAATACTTTATCTGGAAAGGACTAACTACCTATCAGTAGTAAACATCGGGTGGTACCGAATGTGGTTAGGGGTTCAAAAAGTTAGAATCAGGAGGGAAATCTTTCTGGATTCTAAGAAAATTATAGTTTCTATAAATAAAGAAAGTCTGATTTCCGAATGTCTACCCGATCCCTCGGCCCTTTAAAAGGGCAACCACCATGTGCCGAGGCCAATTGAAGAATGTAAGGAATTATTATTTAAGCAACTAAGTTTGCAAAAATGTATTACTGTTAAAACTGGACAGACTTACAGAAGTGACCTGTGTTATAGGATGGGACGAAGTCATGAAGGGTAAGATGTTCGAATGACACTATCCCTTAAGGGTGTTAGCCGGGATTTGTAGGCTTTAAAAGTTGGCAGCGAAGCATGGTGGGTATCCTTTTAAAGGACAAAGGATCCGGTTTTAGAGCTAAATACCTGGGCTAAATGGATAATTACAATCAAAAGTCATATCTGGTAGTTAGAGGTGCCTGCGTTCTTCCAGAGCGCTAGGCATGAAATTATTGGATTAATTGGGATTGAGAAAGCAAATTATTCTAGTATATAATATAAGTATAAGCTTTGAAGGGAAATTAAAGAATGCCGGTAATTTCAGAGTCTTATGGAATAAGAATTTATATGTTTTGGAATGAACATATGCCACCTCACTTTCATGCTGAATATGAGGATATAAAGATTTTAGTGGATACTCAAAACGGCACGGTAATTAAAGGAGTTTTTCCTTTTAAACAGCTTAAATTAGTTTTGGCTTGGTGTGAAATACATAGGGATGAATTAATGAGAAATTGGGAATATGCATTGCAGCACGAAGAACTGCATAGAATAAATCCTTTGGTTTAGGAGGTCCTTAAGATGACTA
>JBLNDC010000622.1:0-7126 GCA_050261255.1 Bacteroidota bacterium | reverse complement strand
TTGAAAAAAACAATGCGAATGGGAAAAAGTCGCTATAATCCGGCTGAACCCTTTGGGCAGGCACATCCTCGCCACAGGCATATTGGGTCTTCTTCCCGCCGCTAGTTTTACCCTTGGCAGCCAGCCATTTACCGCAAAGTTCGATTAATCCGCCTACAGCCAAAAATATGCTAAATGCAACTGGCGGGAAAAGAATAAATTCCGCTGCGTTCATTCGATTCACCCCTTGAGTTTGGTGAGTTTCCGTATATCCAGCGACCGTTTGTTCTTCTGAGTGATCATTACTATTGCCAAAGCGATCGCGATAAATACTACCTCGATTACAATAACGGTAATGGCTAAAGTCTGGCTGAAAGCGATTTTACCGTTAACACTGCCGGCGGTGATCAACGCCAAAGTGACCCCTTTTCCCATAACCTCAAACCCAATCAGGATCCGTAGCATATTTTTAGCCACAATCATGGTGTATAACCCGATACAGAACAAAATCACCACCGCGATCCAATCAACTACGAATAAATTAAGCATTTGGCTTCCCCCGTCTAAACAGGATTGCGACACCATAAACTCCGACAAACAACACGATAATTTGGCCGATTAAGTCCAAACCCCGGAACCTCCATAAAGTTTCCCCGACAGTTTGAGTTTCGGTAAACTTAACGAAGGAAATTCCGGAAGCCCAAAGATCTTGATACCTGAACATAATTAGGCCGATCAAAACAACCAGAACCGGTAAGGGCGCGAAACGATTATAATGGTCTTTAGTACGCTCCAAACGCTCCTCTTCCGTGATTAGCCTGGTAAGGCTAATGGCGTTCACAAATAATACCGTAATCAATCCGGCCCCTACCGAAAGTTCAAATGAACCGGCCAATGGGGCTCCCAGATTAAACATGGTTAGAGCTAAACCCAAGCTACAAACTAATAAAGCGATGGCCGCCCGCAATAAATCCATGGTAAATGCGGCTATAATCGCCGGTACCACTAGTAGGCCGATTAAAATCAATAGATGGAGTTCCATAATATTACCTCCATTATTTTATAAGTATATCCGAGAGAGAATAGAGGGTCTTAATTATTATCGGGTAAAAGATTCCACCAGCCACCGCCAGCAATGCCATTAAAATACTGGGCCCATATAATAGCGGGGAAACTTCTTTGATGTTTTCCAATCCTTCGCGAACCTTACCGAAAAATACCTGCCTTTGAAGGTAAAGCAAATAAGCCAAAGTGACCACGCTGGTAAAAAGGGCGAGCATGGCGTAGAATTTAAAACCTGATGTCCACAAGGCGATTATAATCAAGACCTTACTCCAAAAACCGGCCAGCGGCGGAATCCCGGCTGCCGATAACAGCCCGATTATTGAAGTGATTCCGGTAATCGGCATTTTAGCCGCTAACCCGCCTAGATCATCCAGTTTCCTGGTGCCGGTGGCCGTCTCTACCGCGCCGGAGTTTAAGAAAAGCAACGATTTAAAGATCGCATGATTAATGAAATGAAAAACTGCGCCAATCAACCCGATCGTTGTCCCGGTAGCAAAACTCATTAAAATATAACCGATTTGACTGATGCTTGAAAAAGCGAGCATTCGTTTGAAATCCTTTTGTCCCAAAGCGATAAAAGCGGCCAAAGTCATGGAGAGCGCTCCCAAGATCATGATCAAGCTGGAAAAAGAAGTTGAAAATCCAAAGACAGCGAGAATAACTCGCATTAAGGTATACACTCCGACCACCTTGGTGATGATCCCGGCCAGTAAGATTGAGACTGATGTCGGGGCTGCCGTGTATGCATCGGGAAGCCAGCCATGAAAGGGCATCAGTCCGGCTTTGAGAGCCAGGGCAAATATGAGAAAGCCCAATCCGAATTGAGCTAAGGGCGCACCGGTCTTTAATTCCGCCGCCAAACCGCGAAAGGAGACATCGCCGGTGAGCGCAAACAACGTTGCAACCCCAAACAAAAGAAAGAAGGTAGCCACCGCCGATAAGAGCATATATTTGAAGGAACCTTCGGTTCCAATCTCATCCATATTATAAACGATTAAAATGAAGGAACTAATCGAAACGATCTCGATGAAAACATACATTGAAAAAATGTCGGTCGCCATCACCAAGCCGTTCATCCCGGTTACCGCCAATAATACTAAGGCATTGAACCCCGAACGCCGGCCAATCGGAACCCCGGCTGAAAACAGAATCGTAGCCAAGGTCACCAAAGCAATAACCATCAAAACTACGGCCGATAATCCGTCTATGGAGAGCATGACCTTATCGCCAAAGACCGTTTGGTTAAAATGGATGCTGTTTTTGGAGATTACTTCCCGGTGGATATTTAAAACTGATTCTACCAGCATAAATATCGTGACTGCGATCGTAACCAGGGTTGAACCTTTTACCCAAAATTTCCGCATAATCGGCATGATCGCAGCCCCGCATAATGGTACAAAAATAAATGCTAAAGTCACGGTAAAACCCCCTACTCTCTCTAAGGCGTAAGGCGAAAGGCACAAGGCGCGAGCAAAAAGGGTCCAAATAGTCGCCTACGCGAGTTTATACTTGACGAAGTAAAATTATAAAGACGACCTGACATGGTTGGAAACACCGTTAATATCCACTAACGATTAAGTTGGCAAGAGCTTCAATATCCTCATGCCTCTTGCCTCATGTCAATTATTTCATAAACTCCACTAAATAAATTAAGATAAAGATTAACCCTAATAATGACCATATTAAATAATTTGAGTAAAGTCCGTTATGAACTCGGCGCACCGACGAGAATAACCAGGCAAGCCACGGGATCAAAGTTTGATACAACCAGTCTACCGCCCGATCCGCCATATATAAACCATTTGCCAAATAACGGCCAATTTTTCTTCCCTGATCATAAATATCAAAAACCCGGGCTTCGGCCAGATCATAGATTTGTTTTAAACCTTTAGCCTGATGAATGTGCTCGGAAGCCCCTAACCCGCTGCCGCTTAATTTAACTCCCAATAAATGATTGAAAAACGCAATACCCAAGATAATAATGGTTATCCATAAAAGTTCGGTCAAACCGAAGGCAAAATGGACCGCGTTGATCTCAGAATACAGACTAAAGGCGAGAGCCGGTTTGATCAAATAATCAAGGGGAAACTGATACCAAATCCCAAACAAAACGCAGCCTACTGCGAGGATTCCCATGGGAATCAGCATTGACCAATGGGCTTCATTTACTTTCTTCAATTCTTGAGGTATCTTACCAAAAAAGACGGCATGACCCAACTTTAAAAAGGATGCGGCGGTGAAAACCGCTCCGATGACCGCTGCTGCGAAAAAGACACTATATCCCGATTCCAAAGCGCCTTCCATAATCAATTCCTTGGAAATAAAGCCGTTGAAAGGCGGAACCCCGGCGATGGAACAAGCGGCAATGGCAAAACACCAAAATGTTAACGGCATCCTCTTGCGCAAACCGCCTAAATGCTTTAGATCGGTAATCCCGGTCTGTTTTTCAATTACGCCGCCGGTTAGAAAGAGGCCTGATTTATAAATGACATTATTGATCATATGATAAATACCGCCAACCGCGCCGATTGCGGTGCCAGTCCCGATCCCCAGGATCATGTAACCGACTTGGCTCACGGCATGATAGGAAAGTAGCCGTTTAAAATCCTTTTGAATCAAGGCCATCATTACTGCAAAAATAATCGAGATGGCGCCGATTGTCATCATGGCGATTTTCATTCCGGAGGTCAAGGTAAAGAAGTCCAATGAGACCCTGGCTACCAGATAGATACCAAGTAACTTTTCCAAAGCACCGGGCATTAAAGCCATAAAGGGCAGCGGAGCATCGATAGCCGCATCAGGAATCCAGGTATGAAAAGGCATCGCTCCGGCTTTAGCCATTGCGCCGATGAACATCAACACGAAAGCAACACCATTTATGCCAGTGGTGCTAAGGTGGATATAAGACATGACCAGAGTTCTGGCCTGTAATCCGACAATAGCAATCCCCAACATTAGGCAGAGATCTGATAAGCCGACGATTATGAAGGCTTTTAATCCGGTCCGATAAGCGTTTTCCTTACCCAAATTAATCATTAAAAATAAAGTGATTAAAATACTCTCCCAGAAAAAGAGCATGACCACCAGATTATTTGCCAATACCGCGCCCATAGCCATGGCTTCGGAGATGAAAAGCAGAGCATAAAAAGTGTTCTTCCGGGGGTGGTCCTCCAAAAACTTAATTGAAAATAAAGTAATTAAAAAGGTAATCCCGGCGATTGCCGCCGTAATAAACTGACTAAAGGCATAAAATCGAAATTGAAGATTGATCCCAAAACCAGCCCAAGGAATATTAACTGAAACGTTACGTCCCCACAGGCTGATTACCAAGTAGAGTAAATAAGCTGAAAAAATCAAGCCGATGCTCTCTTGCAAATATTTAAACTTGGTCCGAATCGCCAGAAATAAGGATCCCAGCGCAGTCGGGATCATAATCAGCAACATCAGAATAGTCTGGTTCATCACTCAAATCCCCACCATCTGCCGTACGGCAATTTGAATAAACTCGTTTGGTAATCTAATTAAAAACCCACTCACCAATGATAACCCTGCCAGGATGGCTACTGCCCATAACATCCCGACAGTCCCTTCCTTAGCCTCGGTAAGTTTAGGCTCACCTAAGAAAACTATCGCAAAAACCCTAATCAAATAAAGAACCGTTAAAAATGCACTTATGATAAAGGCCCCAGCAATCCAAGGGTTCCCTCCCTCAACTGCCCCGGCGATTACCATGTATTTACTGAAGAAACCTCCGCAAGGTGGAATCCCCATCACCGAAAGAGCACAAAAAGCGAAAGAAAAAGCTGTAACCGGCATTGTCTTGATCAAGCCGCCCATTTTTCGGATATCCTTAGTATGAATGTTATGTTCTACAATACCAGCGCAAAGGAATAAACCCGCTTTAGCCAAACCATGCATTAAAATATAAAGTAATGCTCCAGCCACAGCCAACCGGCTCTTGGCGAACAGCCCCAAAAAAATGAAAGCCAACTGACTTATGGTCGAATAAGCGATGATTCGTTTAATATCCTTTTCCACCAACGCCGCTCCACCCGCCACCAAAGTGCTGAGAGCGACAACTACCGGCAATACCTGTTCCCAAATGGGTTCCAGATTTAAATTCCCTACAAATACCCGGGCAAAAACAAATACTCCGATTTTGACCAATACCGCCGCATGCAATAACGCAGTCACCGGAGACGGGGCTACCCCTGCGTCGGGAAGCCAGGTATGAAACGGTAAAGTAGCCGATTTTGAGAAGATCCCGAACATAATCAAAAGAACCGCTAAATTGGGAGCAGTCATTCCATGTAAAACCCGAAGATCGAAACTGCCATATTCAGTATATAAAATAATGAAGCCGAGCAACATTGCAAGAGCGCCAAATACCGTAACTAAAAACGCTTTATCAGCTTTTAATATAATCTGCGGCTCACGGTAAAAACCAATCAAACGCCAACAGGCGATCGCCGAGATTTCCCAAAATAAATAAATATAGATCAAATTATTGGAATACGCCAAACCGGCCATCGCGCCCAAGAACAAAACTACCCAAAAATAATACTCGTTCTGATTAGACTGGTGTTTAATATATCCTAAAGAATAAAAGATAATTATGATACCGATTAAAGTCGAAGTCAAAGCCATAAAAACACCCAGGGCGTCGGCGCTAAAGATTAAATCCATCCCAAAAATAGCCGGAATAAATACAGTGGTTGTTTTTCCGGAGAGGACCGGCCCCAACAGCAGGGCAGAAGCTGTAAAAGATAAGCACATAAAAACAAGGGCTAAAACATTCCGCGTTTTTGAGGAATATAGTCCCAAGAGCGGTAATAGAAATGCTCCTAAAACCGGTGTTAAAACTGCAAATAATAATATACTTTCCATCTCATTCCCTCACTTGGTCAATCCGCTTATTTGGGTTAAATATAAGAAAACGCCAAAATTTTTGGGCAATAAACCTAGCCAAAACACTCATATGTTATTTTACTCCTCTTTTCGAAGCTGTCAACTGAAATATACATCTTCATATTTTATTTTCCCTTTTTATAACTTTTTGTAACCTATTAGTTATTAAAAGGAAACCTAAACTTAACATTAATTTTCGTATCTTACAAGTTTCAAAATTAAATGGCCCAATTTTATTGGACCATTTAGATAGTAATATCTTTTATTCTGATTGTTCGAGTCAAATTTAGGCGACGGGGAAAATTATAATATTGACAACTAATTGAGTCGATTAGTTTTCTTAAAAAACCTGATCAATAATGAATGTTTATCTGAAGTTGTTGTATGACCTTTACTAAATAAATCCGCTCCGCACCGCTTGCAAAATTCTTGCCAAGAATGAATCTTTTCACCACAATCTTTACAAAACATTCAGATACCTCCACTTGTTTTACACTTACCTCGTTAAAATATGCAACCTCTTTTCTTTCCGCCACCGGTGTTTTGGCATTTTTTTCGATACGTATTACCTAATTTTACTTTTTCCACCTGTTAATTGGTGGCAAATCGAATGTTGCTTCACCTTACGAAGAACTTCCTTAGTTCTAAATCCTTTAATTTTATGCATACAAATATAAAGCTAAAGAAAGGTGGGGAAAATGCCTGAAATCGAAAAAAGGCCCGAACAATATGAGGTTCCTGTTTGGTTTACTTATGGGACGCTAGGTGTTTTTTTGATGTTTATCGGGTTATTTGCCGCAATAATAGTTACTTCGTTAAAGCAAAGTATCACTGAAAAGAGTACCATCGCCAAAGTGAGCACCCGTCTTTTTCAACTGGACACCCATACCAGCCGTTTTATCTTGCGAAACGGGATACCGGTTTTAGACCGGTCGGCCGGTGAAGAAGACCCGTTTACTTTGCTTCATTTTAATTGGGTTGAATTTTATTGGAAAATAGCGGCTAATATTAACCAAGGCACCCCTCAAGAAATTATCAAAACGCAAGTGCCGCTGCTTGCTCTTTCCCGAGTTAAACCGAGTCCGGTGAATTATCCCCCTTTGGTGAAAGAACCCCTGAAACCGCCTTTGCAACAGCCGCCGGTTTCGGAATTTAAAATTTCGAATTCTATCAA
>JBLNDC010000621.1:0-4473 GCA_050261255.1 Bacteroidota bacterium | reverse complement strand
TAAAATTCCCTGGTTCGTTGGTAACTTTCTTTGCAGCCGGTATTCCAAGGCCCTGACATTTTCCGGAGTCAGGATGAAATAGCCGATTCCTAAGCCGGGGCGGCTGACATAACCTTTGGCGATTAATTGGTCCGCAACGGTTTTTGCGGTATTACTGGGAATAGCAAAACCGATCCCTTGAGATTTAGCGGCAATCGCCGTATTAATCCCAATTATTCGCCCGCTGCTGTTCAAAAGCGGCCCCCCGGAATTTCCCGGATTAATGGAAGCATCGGTCTGGAGCATATTACGGAGCACGGAGTCCGCGCTAAGCTCCAGAGTCCTGCCTTTAGCGCTAACCACTCCTACTGTAACCGTATTGCGAAATTGTTTATCCAACGGGTTCCCGATGGCGATGGCAATCTGTCCTTCTTGGACCTTATCCGAGTTAGCCCATTGGGGAACCGGTAGATTATTATGATCGATCTTTAAAACCGCCAGATCGGTTTGGGGATCGGCCCCTACCACCTTAGCCGGGTATGATTTCCCATCCCCGAGAACAACTATAATTTGATCGGCCGCCGCCCCTTTCAATCCGCTGATTACATGGTTATTCGTCAATAGATAACCGTCGCTACGATAGACCACCCCGGTTCCTAAACCTTGAACATTACGGAGTTCGGGTCCGCTAAAAAAATCGAAATCCTCCACAACCGTACTAGTGGTGATCATCGCAACCGAAGGACTGACCCGCTTGACCACATTGATCGTTGCCTTTTCATACTCATTTAACGAGAGAGAATTAACTGGCGTCGTGGGTTGTTGTTCGATCAAAACCGGTGGTTGCACCGGTTGGGGAACTGGTTGAATGTATGTTTGTCCGACCAAAGCCGGCCCAAAACCGGTAAACTTGACTGCTACCACCACCATCAAAGCCCCGACAATGCCGGCGATGATCGCCGTTATAACAAAGGGGAATTGGCGCTCATTCATGTCGAACCGGAACTGATTCATCACTATTGCCTCCGTTTAACTTATCAAAACTACAGTTCTACTCCTAAATTCGTGCTTTATGCCTCTTACTTCATGACTAAACTTTTCGCATTCTCCATTAGTTATCTATATGTTGATTCTAACGTATTTATTTATTGGCGGTTCCCCCGAGTCGCAACTGGTAAATATCAATTTGATGAGTATTATTTTCATAAATTACCGGAACCCGCGATTGCCTTACCCGCCAACCTTGGTCCATCAACCCTAATACGAACTCTAAAGCATAATCCCTCCCGGGGTCGGCCAGTAATACTATTCCATTTGGTTTAATCGTTTCGGCCAATATTTTAGCCAGATCTTGATGTAACGTTTTTTCGTAAAGAATATCGGCTCCGAGTATGAAGTCAAATTTACCAACCTGAGGAAAACGCCGCCAATCGGCCAATAAAAGCTGGGGTTCCGATAGCCCGTTTCGTAAAGAGTTCACCCTGATAAACCTTAAAGCATCTTCCATATAATCGGTTTGAATGAGCTTGGCCCCGGCGAGCCTGGCGGCGATACCGGCCAAACCAATGCCTGCGCCTAGTTCTAGTCCGGAACTCTCCTCCAATAATTCCGGGTTATTAAAAATATAACGAACCAAACCGAGCGACGCCGGCCATAATTCCGCCCAAAACGGAATTTGGTCGGCGTCGCTAACTCCTTCCAAGAGTTCATCCAGATCGGCTACTTTTATTAATTCCAGTGAATAGGCGCCTAATTCCACCGGTACCTTTTGTAAGCGAAACCTTTGATTTAACTCCCGGTATAAAAGATCAGCCGCTACCCCTGTTTGGACAGTCAAGCGATTTTTCCCCACTGGTTTACCAATTGTTGAACATTTGTAACCAATTCCTCAAGGTCGTCGGTACTGTTGGTCTCAAAGTAGACCCGGATCAACGGTTCAGTACCGGAAGGCCTAATCAAGAACCAACTTCCATTTTCTAAAATGAATTTAAAACCGTCAATTTTTCGGATTTCGCGGATTTTAACGGCGCCGATTCGCTCCAAAGATGTGGTACGGCACTTTTCTAAAATAGCTGTTTTCGCTGGTTCCGAAAGATGAATATCCAATCTCCGGGTGAAGAATTGGCCTACTTTGGCATATAAGTCCTTTAGTGTCGCTTGTAAAGGTTTACCGGTGATCGCCCGTAATTCGGCCATCAAAGCGCAGGCCAAAATCCCGTCCTTTTCGGGGAGATGTCCTTGAATACTCAAACCTCCGCTTTCTTCGCCACCGATGATCACCTGCTTGGTCCGCATCATCTCCCCGATGTACTTGAAACCGACAGGTGTCTCCACTACCTCCACTCCATATACTTCACCCAATCTGTCGACCATATGAGTAGTCGCCACCGTCCGGGCTGCGATTCCTTTAAGGCCGCGGTTAGTGATCAAATGCCACATCAATAAGGAAATTACCTGATTGGCGTTTAAATAGGAGCCGTCGCTATCGACAATACCGAAACGGTCTGCGTCTCCGTCGGTCGCCAAACCGATCGAATTCTCCTTGGATTGCGCCAAGGCGATTAGCTCTCCTAAGAACTTTCCTTGGGGATCGGGCATGGAGCCACCGAACAAAGGGTCGCGCCGGTTATGGATCTCGTTAACCGGGCATTCGTTAAACAACTCGGCGAGAAAACCCCGGCCGGTAGCGTACATCGGATCAATTACCAGATTTAATCCGGACTTTTTAACGCCGCCCACATCGATCAACTTCCGTAACTTCGCTAAATAAGCTTCGGTCGGATCAAACCTGGTTATCAGTCCCGGATTAGGCTGGCGCAAAAGGGGTTCCCCTTCCGGTTGATCACTCAGATTAGCTTCAATTGCTTTAGTAATTTCCAAAGACGCCGGGCCCGCATATTCCGGAATAAACTTAATGCCGTTATATTCCGGCGGATTATGACTCGCTGTAAACATAATCGCCCCAAACGCCCGGTATTGGGTTACGGCAAAGGCTATTACCGGGGTCGGAAAATCCCGCTCGCCGAAATATACTTTAATACCATGAGCAGTAAGGACATCAGCAGCTTCTTTCGCAAAAAAATCCGAAAAGAACCTGGCGTCATAACCTACTACAATCCCACGGTCCTCACCATGGTTATCCTTTGTATAACTGGCAATAGCCTCCACTACTCGCCGTACATTCGGCAAATTGAAACGGTTGTACATTAGATCGCGCCAACCGTCCGTTCCAAATTTAATCTCCGACATTAAATCTCCTCCTTGAAGAATCTAAACCACCAATAGTGTTCTTTAACAAAAGGCTAATGAACACTATAAAGCTTATTTTTGCCAAAATCACCATATTTATGACTGACCTTTATGGTACAACCAAATATATTATTCTTCATTCCCCATTTCGTCTCCTGTCTAGTTCAAGAAAAGTTTACCATCTTCATTTTCTTGGGACAAAAAAACAGTACATCATCACATAGACTCACATATTTTATTCTAAGATATCAAGCATCACGAATGAGATGAATTTCTCAGTTCCTTGTTCGCAACTAAAACTATGAGTAAATATATTTTAAAACAGCTTAATTATAGAACCATGAAAGAGGTGGTATCCAATGAGCCATCGCCATTCCGAGGAGCCTAAAACCGAATTGAAACAAGTTATCTCTTCTTCCGACGAACCTAAAGAAAACAATCCGTTTTTATCGAAGAATGATATTGCTTTATTGACAATGGCTACTCCGTTTTTAAGTCCTAATGCTCAAAAATTAATTTCCTTTTTTGTAAACTTTACTCAGGGTTCGTTTCCTTTACCCGACTTCGGCGGAGTCCAAAATCAACTAGGTAATTCGGACCCCAATAAAATGCTTCAAGATTTACTCCCTGCTTTACTTGGCTTGGTTGGTAGAATGAATCAAAACGGCATTGATCCTAGCCTATTTACCTCATTATTAGGCATGTTTAACAATAACACGCAATCCAGCCCGACAGCTGATTGAGGGAGTTTCATAATTACCTTTAGTAAGATTTTGAAATTCTGAAATCGCCTAAATTAATACAGCGAATATTTCCTCAAAAAAAATAAAGTGGGGTTTTGTACCCCACTTTTTTAAACATTTTTTATCACTCATTGCTCCATTTGTTTGGCGAGAAAACCAGCGGCGGTTTCGGCGATTTTAACCTCCAAATCGCCCATTACCACATTTGGTTCTTTACTAGAGAGGATTACTGCGCCGATTGGATCCCCTTCGGCAATAATCGGAGCAATAACCTGGGCGGTAAATTTACATTTACCCTCATCTTCTTTTACTGGACAAGCATCGCAATATTTGTGTTCACCCGGTTTCGGCATCAAAACTACTTTGCGATCTTCGATCGCCTTTTCGACCGCCCTGGAGATCGGTTTGTCCAGAAACTCCTTTTTAGCTGCGCCCGCTACGGCAATTACCATATCCCGATCAGCAATACATGCAATATGTCCGGTTGACTCATAGAGAGAAT
>JBLNDC010000620.1:0-5338 GCA_050261255.1 Bacteroidota bacterium | reverse complement strand
GGCGTAGTATTGGTTACCGAATTATTCGAGGGTATTACCTGATCTTTAATCAGATTGTTGATGGTCCCAATTAATCCCACTTGATAACCGGAGGCTTCCAACATGCTTTTTACCAAAAAGGTTGAAGTGGTTTTACCATTGGTCCCTACGATTCCGATTAATTTTAAACGTTGATCGGGATAGCCGTAAAAAGCCCCGGCTATTTCTTTGAGCGCTCCGGCTACATTTTTAACTTGAATCATAGTCAAACCATAATTATTTGCCGGCCAATCCTCGACTACCGCGGCAACAGCCCCTTGCTCTGCCGCATGCTTTAGATAATGGTGACCGTCTAGTTTGGAACCTTTAATACAAAGGAATAAATTGCCTTTGGAAACCAAACGGGAATCTTGGTTAATCTCATTTATTTCCAAATCAAGACTGCCGTCTACTTTGAGCAGTTCGATATTTTTAAATATTTCCGCTAATTTCACCGACTCGTCCCCTTTCATCAATGATCAATCGTTAATGATCATTTCAATATTTTTCGCCATGTTATTCGCTTTCCAAAAGGACAATCCTGCCGAATCTTTAGTAAATAAAATGCTTAAACCCGAGAGAACCAGGAAAATCCACTAATATCAAAATTTATTAATTCATTATAATGATTTTTAACCTGCGTCTTCTAAGAGCTTTCTGATCTAGTTTTGATGCTAGTATTGTTCCGTGTAGTTTATGCTAAACTTACCATTTTAAACCATACCTTCGAAAATCAAGGCGTTTTTGGTTCCGGTTTAAACAAAACTTTAATTTTACTTCCGGATTCTACCACTGTTCCAGCTGGAGGATGTTGCTCGACGGCTACTCCGTTACCCTGCGCTTCCAAACCCAGGCCCAGCTCACTTAATAACTGTTCCGCTTTGGAAGTCGATAAACCTCGAAGATTTGGTAAAATGAGTTTGATTTTGCCTGATTGGTATTTCTCCTCTGGATCAAAGTAAATCAAGACTTTTGTTTGACGGTTTATCTTGACTCCCGGTTTGGGGACTTGATCATAAACAAAACTGCCACGTCCGATCAGACGGTAATTAATTTTACTCTTTTGTAAAATGGCCAATGCTTCGGCAATCGGCCGGTTCAATAAATTGGGAACTATTACTTCTTCTTCAGTCAGTTTTTCCAAAATCTGCGGTTCAAAAACCGGTTTTACACCCAAATAGCGAAGGGAATCCCGAAAGATGCTGCCGACTACCGGAGCTGCGATCACCCCGCCATATTTCACCGGACAACTCGGTTCATCTAAAATGACCATCCCAACCAACTGTGGATCATCGGCCGGCGCAAATCCGACAAAAGAAGCTATCAGTTGAGAATACCCCTTATGGCCTTGAACTACCTTTTGGGCTGTGCCGGTCTTGCCTGCCACTCGGTAACCCTCTAAATAAGCCCGGACTCCGGAGCCATTGGTGACTACTGAACGCATCAAGTCACGCATCGTCCGAGCTGTCTCTGGAGAAATAACCTCCCGCACCACTTGCCGCTTATTCTCCAGCTTTACTTTACCGCCTGGAGAAACGATCTTTTTGACTAGGTAAGGCCGGAGCAAGGAGCCGCCGTTGGCAATCGAAGTCACTCCCATTACCATTTGGAGCGGGGTTACGGCCACTCCCTGACCGAAACCAATATTCGCCAGTTCCACATTTTTAACTTGGCTGATCGGTTGTAAACGCCCCGGTGATTCCCCCGGAAAATCAATCCCGGTAACGTTCCCGAAACCAAAAGATTTAATATACTTATAAATATTATCCTTGCCCAAACGCATCGCTAAAGTTGCAAAAACGGGATTACAAGAATTTTCAACCGCTTCGGTGAAAGTTTGACTGCCATGCCCTCCCGCTTTCCAACATTTAATCCGGCGGTCTTCGACCACGATAAATCCGGGATCGAAGAATTCCGAATCCAAGCTGACTTTTCCTTCTTCAAGCGCGGCAGCGGCGGTAAAAACTTTAAAGGTCGAGCCTGGTTCATACATATCGGTGACCAGAGGGTTACGCCGGTATTCCGAAGGATATTTAGTATATTCATTAGGATCAAACCTGGGATAGCTGGCGATAGCTAAAATCTCTCCGGTTCGAGGATCGACTACAATTCCCATTCCTCGTTTCGAACCGGTATCATGAACCGCTTTTTCCAGCTCCCTTTCAACAATGTATTGAATGTTTTGGTCAATAGTGAGATATAGCGAATCACCATCTACCGGAGCTAAATATCGCCTCTCACCTTGGGGTATGTAATGACCCGCGGTATCAAATTCAGCCTGATCGCTTCCGGGAACACCGGCTAAATAATGTTCATAATGCTTTTCAAGGCCTTCTAAACCTTGGTTATCAATGCCGGAGATGCCGATGATCTGAGACCCCAGAAAGGTTTGGGGATAAAAACGATGAGCTCGTTGGCCGACTTCGATCCCGTGTATTTCTATGCGTTTGCCGTTCTCAGACCAACTCAGCGCTTTCCTTAAGCGATCTACTTCATCAAAAGATGCTTTCCTTTTGATCCAGACAAAAGAAGCGCGTTTTGAAAGAACTTGTTCAATCCGGGTCGGTTCCATCTTCAACACGCTTCCCACGATGCCGGCGATTTTTTTGAGACTGGCAACATCTTTAAAATCCGTTACCGTTCCTTTGACCGGATCAGTAATTACTAGGCCCACTTCGGCTGGTAGTCCGTAAATACATTCTCCGTCTATGCTAACAGCTAAC
The DNA here is from genome assembly GCA_050261255.1 of Bacteroidota bacterium. Taxonomy (GTDB): domain Bacteria; phylum Bacillota; class UBA4882; order UBA8346; family UBA8346; genus JAAYHS01. The sequence goes on along the minus strand of JBLNDC010000620.1, from coordinate 2,597 downwards.
TCATGCCCGGTACGATCATAAATCGCGCCTCGCCGGGGCACAATCGGCAAAGCCCGAAATCTCTGCTGTTCGGCTGCTTCTTTTAACCAACCGGCCATGAATACCTGGATATAAAATGAACGCAAAATTAAACCGCCCATAATAATCAGGACGATAAACAACAACCAAACAATCCTCTTTTTGGATTCAATTTCGTAATTCAAGGTCTTTCCTCCGCAAAGGTCTAAATAAAAGATATCTCCCAGTCTTAATTTATCATAAGGCGCTCGTGGAGAAAAGCCCAAAACATCAGGGAGTATTCGCCAGGGTTTCGCCGGCGCTTCCTACCCAAGCCGCCACTCTACTCCAAATATTTTTCTCATAAGAACGGGGCGCCGTTTGGTTAACTGAAGGAGCGACAGCGATCCGGCGGTAGTCTCCCGGTGATGCCAGTTTCATCCCTAATTCAGTTTTGGCCAGGTTTTGAATTCGTTCATATGAATTTAAACCGGCGATCTCGATCTGTATTTTATTCAATTCCCGATCCAATGCCTGGATTTTACCTTGTTGGACTGTAATTTGATAGTTTTTTTCAACCACTAACGCCTGAATTACCGAGTTTAAAAAAACCAAACCAATGACAACCCCAACTATTTTGATAAGAGCAGTCCGTTTCCAACGAAGACGAGTTTTTTTTTCAATCCCTATCCTGGTCTTTTGATTCAATTTTTCCATTGAATATTTTTCAGCTATTAACATTTTTACGCACCATCCCTTATCGTTAGACCAGTTTCTCGGCGGATCGAAGTTTGGAACTGCGAGCGCGCGGGTTTAGTCTAATCTCATCCTCAGTGGGAAGCACCGGTTTTTTAGTTATAATTTTCAACCGTGGTTGATGATTACATTGGCAGACTGGTAATTCCTTAGGACAACGGCAGCCTTTTGCCTCTTTAGCGAAAACATTTTTAACGATGCGATCTTCTAAGGAATGAAAGGAGATGACAACGATCCTACCTCCCTGCCTTAATAAAGGGATCGTTTCTTCCAAAGCTTTTTCCAATACTTCAAGCTCGTTGTTGACTGCAATCCGCACCGCCTGAAAAGTGCGGCGGGCCGGATGCGGGCCGGTACGACGGGCTGCAGCCGGTATCGCTTTTTTAATGATTTCCGCCAGTTCACCGGTGGTTTTAATCTCTTTTTCCCGGCGCTGACGTTCAATAAAGAGCGCTATCCTTTTAGCCCAGCGTTCTTCGCCATATTCACCGATGACCCTGGTTAAATCATCTACGCTGGCCGAATTAACAAGATGAAAAGCGGAAAATGGCTGGCTTCGATCCATTCTCATATCGAGCGGGGCTTCACTTTTATAACTAAACCCGCGTTCTTCCTCATCGAGTTGGGGCGAGGAAACTCCCAAATCAAACAATGCCCCATCGATTGCGTCAATTTCCAAGTCCTTGAGGATCGCCGGGATCGCCTCAAAATTGCTCCGAAATATTTTTACTTCGGGATTCACATTTGCCAATCTTTCTTGTGATGCCTGGATTGCGGATTGGTCCTGATCGATTCCGATTAAAAGACCTTGATGATTCATTCGGCTTGCGATTTGAAGGGCATGTCCCCCGCCGCCGAGGGTTGCGTCAAGATAAATCCCGGCCGGTTTAATATCTAAATAATGAATCGCTTCATTCAATAGAACCGATTGATGTTTGAATTCGGACATAAAACTCTCCGCCCTTTACAGTGTTCAGGTGGTCAGGTATCAGTAAACGGATATTTTCTAGAGTTAGCTTTTGTCAAACTGATTATTTGTGCTTTTAATCGATCACTGTTTACTGATCACTGTTCTAGATTCCGATGTCGATTATATTTTCAGCGATGGCCTCATAAGATTGGCGAGCGTTGCTAGTATAGTCTTCCCAAGTTTCCTTGGCCCAGATTTCGATTTTAGTGGAAACTCCGATGATATAGACATCTCGTTCAATTTTGGCATGTTCCCTCAAATGCTGTGGTAAGACCATTCTACCCTGTTTGTCCGGTTCGGCTTCAACCGCTCCTGAAAAAAAGAGGCGGACGAAAGCCCTAGTGTCGGCTTGTGAAGTAGGAAGCTCCTTGATCTTTTCTTCGAGGATTTTCCATTGGCCCATGGGGTAAACGAATAAAGAGCTGTCTAAACCGCGGGTAAGAACGAACTTCTCCCCTAAGTCTTCCCGGAATTTAGCAGGAATGATCAATCGCCCTTTCTCGTCTAATGAATGTTGAAATTCTCCCATAAACACGGTAAAACACCCCGTTTTTCAAACCACTTTACTCCACTTTACTCCACTTAGGTCTCTCTATTCTCCATTATCGACCAAATTCCTCTTTTTGATAAGCGCCTTTTGGGAATTTTTTGATAAGACCCACACTCTAAAAGGATAAAAATTTTTAAAAAAGGGCGCCATAGGCGCCCATCATTTAATTCATCCACGTTAAGCTCGGTGTTCGTGTAAAACTCTTATTTTGAATGATAATACTAGAATACTAGTTGTATTTAGCCCTTTAAATGACCAACTTTCATCCTGATAAATGGCAAAAAACGCCTTTTGCCTTCATATGCTTAACGCGGTACGTTAAAC
>JBLNDC010000619.1:0-12335 GCA_050261255.1 Bacteroidota bacterium | reverse complement strand
AAAGGAATACATGCCGATTCGCACTCCAAAAACGATGCCGGCCAAGATGGTGATGGTAAAATCGGCCAAAAGAAGGGCTTTTCCAATATCAATATTGGTTAACTTGTTCAAAATTTTGGCTACGATATCGGTTCCGCCGGTGGAGGCGTTTCGATTGAAGACGATCGCCGAGCCTACCGCCGGTAATAAAATGCTCATAATCAGCTCCAGCATGGTATCATCAGTAAACGGAGCCGAAAGTGGGGCGACTTTTTGCAAGAACCAGACCATTCCGGAGAGAGCGAAACTTGAATAGACTGTTTTAGAAATAAAACTTCTGCCGATCAGCATGTAACCTGTGATTAAAAGCAATATATTAATCAATAACATGATTGGCCCAATCGTTATTCCGGGGAAAAAGTCATGGAATACGATTGCCAGCCCACTAACTCCGCCGGTAGCAAAATTATTGGGCGCTTTAAAAAAATGAATTCCCGCTGCAACCAAAGCCAAGCCGAGATTGATCAGGAGAAATTCTTGGGTCTTTTTCATGCTAATCCCTCATCTTTCAGGTGAATCAACACAATTAGTGTATCTTTTAGGCACCGATTTTTTCAATATGGAACTGAAGGGAATAAGGATTTATCAGGAGTTATAACCAAATAATTCAGATGTAGTCCCATTCTGAAGAGTAAATCGTTAGGGGTGACATCTAAATCATTAAAGGAACCGGCATTACCGTGGGGGCTGATAACTATTTTAAAATAAAGCTCATTTTGATATTTACCGATATCAATCAATGAAAGCTTGGCTGGATTAACCTTAGATTAGAGGAGACGGAATTATGGGCGGGAATACGAAAACGATCATTATTTTAATCGCTGATGATGACCCGGATGATCGGTTGTTGATTAAGGAGTCGTTAGAAGACGCTAGATTGGCCAATCCCCTTCATTTTGTGGAAGACGGTGTGGAGCTGATTGATTATCTACAACGAAAGAATCAATATGAGAACTTGAAGGGAGAACCATTGCCGGGTTTGATATTATTAGATTTAAATATGCCCCGCAAAAGTGGGATTGAAGCTTTGCAAGAAATTAAAGCGGATCAAAAATTGCGCCAAATTCCGGTAGTTATCTTTACTACTTCCAAAGCTGAAGAGGATATCATCCGGACCTATAATCTCGGTGTCAACTCCTTCATCAGTAAACCGGTTAGCTTTCAAGCCTTCACCGAAGCAATCCAAACCTTAACCAAGTATTGGTTTGAAATTGTTGAGCTTCCTCATGGAATATGTCACAATTGAGGAATTGCATAATTACCAAATAAACCTTTTAGCTAGAAGATATAGTGAGAAGCCTAAATATATCTTCAATATATTTCGAGTCAAAGTTAAAATCAAAAATTATGCAATTCCATAAATTATAAGTCGGAAATAATCAGGTGATTTTATGCAAAGTATGGCTTCGTTAAAAAAACGACCCACAATTGGCCTACTTTTTCGTTCTTTTTGGCACACGAATATTAATCGCTGGGATGGCGCCCTCAAAGCGGCCCAAGATTTGGACGTCAATCTCATTACTTATATTGGCGGCTTGCTTAATAGTCCGGAAGGTTATGAAAGCCAGAGCAATGTTTTGTATAAAATGGTCGACCGGGATAATATCGACGCCCTAATTATTTGGCCATTAACAATTGGAACATACATTACCAAAGAAGAAATGGAAGCATTCCTCAGGCAATACCGAGAGTTTCCTCTGGTTTGTGTGGAAAAAAGCTATGACGGCATACCTTCGGTCCTCCAATCGGATTATCAAGGGATTAGGGATTTAGTTTTCCATTTAGTAAAAGTTCATCAGCTCAGCCGGATTGCGTTTCTACGGGGCCCGCTCAACAATGCGGCTGCTGAAGAAAGGTATCGTTCTTATCAAACGGTCCTTGAAGAACTGGGTCTACCTTTAGATTTGAAGTTGATTAGTACCCCGGTTGGATGGTCGAGGGGAGCCGATGCCATTAAGGAGCTACTTGATGGTTATCATCAAAAACCGGGAATTGATTTTGAAGCTGTTATCGCAGCGAATTCTACGTTAATGGTTGATGCGGCTCAGGTGTTAAGTGAACGTGGAATTAAGATCCCCGATGACCTGGCGGTTGTTGGATTTGACAATTTGGATCAATCGAAAGCCATGAATCCACCTCTGACGGTGGCTTTCTCCAATTTTCAAGACTTAAGCCGGAAAGCGGTTGAGGTAATCTTAGACATCTTAAATGGCAAGACCGTTCCGGAAAAAACAATAATACCGACCAGATTATTGATACGTCAGTCTTGCGGTTGCCATTGGAAAACGTTGGACCATAATTTAAAGAGCAGCCTGGACGGGGATGGGGTTACTCTCTCGAAATCGACATTAAAGGAAAGGATAATTGCGGAATTAATTCAAACCGGGGTAGAATCTCAAAAAGCAGCTGAATGGGCTGAAGAGCTAGCCAAAGAATTCGCTTTAGAGCTTGAAAAGAGTGGCGGAAAGTTCATTAAAACTTTAAGCGGATTGATGGGACAAATCAATATCATTTCCGGCGAAGAATTTATCCATTGGCAGAACATTCTCACTGAAATGCAGTGTAATACTACTGCTGACTTTAGTATGGACAACGAAGCCATTCGTAGGGTAAATGGTGTTTTACACCAAGCCCGAATAATAGTTAACGAAATAAGCGAGCGTAAGCTGGTTGAAAAAGGGATCCATTCCAAACTTAAATCTGATATTCTACAAGAAATTGGAGCGTCGTTAATCACTACCTTCAACCTCGATGAGATCAAAAATGTGATGTTTAAGGGCTTACCCCGTTTAGGCATTCCAGCCTGTTATCTATCGTTATATGAGAACCCCGAAGAACCAAGTAGATGGTCCCGGTTAATCTGGGCGTTCAATCAAAAAGGTCTGCTTGATATCCCAGAGGGTGGTATCAGGTTTCCATCCAGTTCTCTTTTGCCGGAAGGTATATTACCGGAGGGACAGCGCTATTCGTTCGTAGTGGAACCGCTTTATTTCGAAAAAGAGCAGATTGGTTTCGTTATTTTTGAATGCGGGTCGGATGATGGCGTAACCTATACAGTTTTAAGAACGATGCTTAGCAATGCCATCCGGGGGGCTAATATCCTTCAAAAACAGAAACAAACCGAGGAAGACTTAAAGCGGAAAGCCCATGAGCTAGCACGATCCAATGCTGAATTGGAGCAATTCGCTTATATTGTCTCCCATGACCTTCAGGAACCACTCAGAAAAATCCTTGCCTTCGGTGACTGTTTTAAAAAAGTATGCCCTGAAAACCTTAACGAACAAGCACTTGATTATTTAGGGCGGATGCAAAGCGCCGCCGGTAGGATGCAGGGGTTGATTAATGATCTGCTTTCCTATTCCAGGATTACTACCAAGGCCCGGACCTTTGAAAAGGTTGATCTGAATGAGGTTTGCCTTGAAGTATTGTCGGATCTGGAAACCCGGATTTCACAATATGACGCCAAAGTTATAATCGGAAATTTACCGGTAATTGACGCAGATCCATTACAAATGCGACAGTTATTTCAAAACTTGTTGGTTAACGCCTTAAAATTTCACCGTCCGGCGATAACTCCGCTGGTTAAGGTTTATGCCTTCCCCCAGGGCGAATCGGTGGAGATTGTTTTCGAAGATAACGGCATTGGTATTGCTGAAGAATATCAAGAACGGATCTTCGGCGTTTTCGAAAGATTACACGGGCGTAATGATTACGAGGGTTCCGGTATCGGACTGGCAATCTGTAAAAAAATAGTAGACCGTCACGGCGGAAAAATTAAAATTCAAAGTGAGGTTGGGAAAGGCTCAAAATTCATAGTAGAACTACCAATATTCCATTAAGTTTGATTAGCGGTTACAGGCTTTGGTAAATGGTTTTTCATATAGGGTAATTGGAGTTCGGGCGGCTTGGAAACCCCGTTTTAGGTTTTCACGGATGTTATCCGGTTTAAATTCCAACACATTACTTCCGGTTAGCGGAGTTTCGGGCGCGATGATCCTAATTGGTACCCGCCTTTGTCCGGGCCGGCAATTGTGGCTTTGATTGATGGCGTTGGCAAGTTGTAAATCATTGGCGCTGATTTCATTGGACATTATATCCAAAGTGCGCAAGATGGCTCGCAATGCTCCTTGATGTTTTGTGGGGGCAAGAATCGGATTCAGAGCTTGATTAATCGGAAAAGTAAGGATGACCACAATTTCATCAGGCCGCTCCCGAAATACCGCCCCTAAAGGCGTGACGTCCCTTAAACCTCCATCATACCAGTGCAGGCCGTTGATTTTTACCGCCGGGAAGAACAGGGGAATACTGGCGCTGGCCAAAATATACGATAAAAAATCCGCTTTCAATTGGGGCGATCGATTGTCCACGTAAAGAAGCTCCCCGGTTTCTTCAGCTACGGTAGCGATCTTTAAGACTCGGGCATGATTGCTAAAGAGGCGTTCCGGATCAACCCACTGTTGGATCATGTTTTTTAAACCGGTGGGATTATAGAGGGAGTCTTTAAAAAGTAGACCGAAAACTCCCAAGAGGTTTTTACGGTAAACCGAATGTGAACCCTTGATCCCGGTCCAAAGTTTTTTGAGGATTCCTGTTTGTTCAGAGAGTTCGCGATAATTTCGTGATTGGGCAAGAATGCCGGCATTTAAGGCGCCAACGCTAGTACCTAAGTAGAGGTCAAAATCAAGGCCGGACTGACGAACTAAAAAATCAACCGCTCCGGCTTCAAAAGCTCCCCTGGACCCACCGCCCGCCAAAACCAATGCTCTTTTCATTCGAATCACCCCTGACAGACCTTTATTTCACGGCTTTGTTCTAGTCTATTACGGTTTTGATAGTTTTGCCACTTACATGAGCCTGGTTGGTGTTTTCTATCTATATCAGGTGAATCCAAAAAATTAATTCACCATCTATAAATGCAGGAAAGTAGAGAAAGAAAAAGAATTCAATAGTTAAAATTTTCAGTGAACATGAAAAAGGGGACGGACCAAAATGCAAATAATAAAGCCAAAAGTATTAATCCCGGAGCGACAACTGGATAAAGCGGTTATTAAAAAATTAGAACGTTACGCTAGAGTTTGTTACAAGTCGGAAGATAGTACCGGGGCGTTTACCGACCCAAACTTTTTAAAGAACTTGATTAATAGGGGCCATGAATCAGTGATTGAACATGAGAAAATTACCGTGATGTTCATCACCGACCGGGGCGTTTCACATGAATTAGTCCGGCACCGTGTCGGCAGCTACAGTCAGGAGTCCACCAGGTATTGTAATTATAGTAAAGGGAAATATGGTTCGGAAATTACCGTGATCGAGCCTTTCTTCTTTAAAGGGAGAGAGGTTTATCAAACATGGGAAACTGCTTGCCGGAACGCCGAGCAAAGTTACCTAGAGCTAATTGCTAGCAACTGCACAGCCCAGGAGGCTCGGTCGGTACTGCCTAACTCTTTAAAAACAGAAGTGGTGGCCACCTATAATTTCCGGGAATGGCGGCATTTTTTCCGACTACGGGCTTCGGCGGCGTCCCATCCGCAAATGAAACAAATCGCTATTCCTTTGTTAATACATTTTCGTGAGAAACTAGGAGTGCTCTTTGATGATCTGGAATACGACATTTCTTTTCCTACCGAACACTATGCGGAGATCGTCTTAACCGATGAATTGTTTCGGTGAGTAATTTTTTTGATTTAAAGCTCTAAAGGTTCATGCCGTAACATATCATCTACCAGAAGTCCAAGATGACGGAGGAAGCGGGATGCGCGCCAGCGAGTTTGATGGAAAGGAAGTAATTGAAATCAATACCGGGGAACGTTTGGGCGTGATTCAAAAAAGCGAACTGTTGGTCAATACGGATACCGGGATGGTTGAGGCATTGATCTTCATAAAGCACGGGTGGGGCGGGAGAGAAAAAGAATCACGCACTATTCCCTGGCGGCAAATTCGTAAGATCAGCAACGAGTTGGTCATTTTTGAAGATCTTAAGGCAAAACTCTAAATAGTCGTCCACCCCGGCATGGCGAGGTGCATGAAAGGACCCAAATATTCGCTGGAACAACCGATGAACATTAATCAACACTAATAAACACGAATAACCTTAAGGTTTAAAAGATTTATTGGCTTTAATTCGCGTGTATTAGCGGTAAAATACTTTAAGGGACATATAATTTTAAATTCGGAACTTTTATGGATTTTAAATTAATCCTTGACAGAACAATGGATTTATAGGAAAATAATATGGAAGTTAAGCGCCGTTTTTAAAAACGCTGATGTAAACTTCACTTTTTTATATTAGTTCAATTATTAATGTTTCATATTTTGGGGTAGAGTAGAGGCGCGGTTCATAAGAGTAGTTCCGAGGAGGCCGGCCAGGCTAATGAGACGGAATGAAAGGATGATTCGCCGAAGTCGGAGCCAGGCCAACTCCCGGCTGGTACTGAGATTAATAGTCTTAGTACTGTCACCCAGCGGGTGAAGAGCTAGCTTACCACCGACGTATTGAATCTGGACAAGATTCGGGTTGGTTGGCGCCAACCCTTTTTTATTATACTAATATGAAAATAAGATCCAAGGATTAGGATTACAGAAAGTGGTCAAGGAGAAGAAGTGACGCAAATTCAATATAACAATTGACGTTAAGAGCGTACGGATTGAGACAGGAGTGGTTTAAGGTGGGTCAGATCAGGGTTTTAGTTTCCGGGGCTTGTGGCCGAATGGGGAGGGAAGTTGTTAGAGCGGTATCTAGGGACAGTGCGCTAAAGCTTGTCGCTGCTGTAGATAAAGTGAATACCGGCAGGGACATTGGGGAACTTGTCGGCCTGGAGAGAGCGGGGATCACCGTTAAAAGTGAATTAGACCAAGCGATTAACGAGGACAAGCCCGAAGTAATGGTGGATTTTACCACACCGGCGATGGTGATGGAGAATATCAGGACCGGATTGAAAGCCGGGGTCCATGTGGTAGTTGGGACCACCGGATTTTCAGATGAGGACCTTCGAGAAATAAAGGCTCTCTGTAGCGATTATCAGGTTAATGCTTTGGTAGCCCCGAACTTTGCGATTGGAGCATTGTTAATGATGCGTTGCGCAGCAATTTCGGCCAAGTATTTTTCGGAAGTAGAGATTATCGAATTGCATCATGACCAGAAATTGGACGCGCCTTCCGGCACTTCGATCAAAACCGCGGAAATAATACTGGAAAGCCGGGGCAGTACCGGACATCCCGAAATTGGGGAAGAAAAAATTAAAGGAGTCCGCGGCGGCGAAATGGGCGGTATTAGGCTTCATAGCATCAGGCTGCCGGGATTGATTGCCCACCAAGAAGTAATTTTCGGCGGCATAGGACAGACTTTGACCATTCGACATGATTCTCTGAGCCGGGAATCATTTATGCCCGGCGTGCTCTTGGGCGTCAAAAAGGTAATTGAAAAACCTGGTTTGACTTACGGTTTAGAACATTTTTTATTTGAGGATAATGCAATAGCTGGAGAATAAAAGGTAAAAGAATTCACCTTTGTTATGGTTTTATATTACCCACGGGCTTGAGCATTAAACATTGGTCTATTATGCTTCACCTCCGATTCCAACCCGGAATATACTACATTATCCTATGCTTTTGGCATGGAAGGAGGAGAATCATAATGGAGCGAGCTTACCCTTACCAGGTTACGGTAGTTGGAGGAGATGCCCGCCAGATTGAGGTCGCCCGTGTGCTAGGCGTTCTTTATAGAAAGGTCGGTATCTACGGCCATCCGTTTCAAAACCTGCCTGATTCGGTGGAATTAGTTGCTGATCTGCCGCGAGCGCTAACGGATTCTGAAATAATCGTCCTCCCTATTAGCGGAATGAATGATCGCGGATTGGTCCGGAGTTATCAAGCTGATGAATTTATCGATTTTGGAAGATACTTTCAGGCTTTAACCGAGAAAACCTTGCTCGTCACCGGTCAGTTGCCTTCGAAATGGCTGCAAGTCGCCGCAGAAATGCGAATCGATGTCCTACAATACGCCGATGACGATGAGATCGCTATTTTGAACTCGATTCCCACCGCTGAAGGAGCGGTGCAAATCGCCATGGAAGAACTGCCAATCACGATCCACGGCAGTAAGGTAGTTGTGATCGGTTTCGGCAGAGTTGGGCAGACTACCGCCAGAGCCTTCAAGTCTTTAGGCGCTCGAGTAACCGTTTCTGCCAGACGCGGCGCCTTGCTGGCGCGGGCTGTTGAGTTGAGTATAGATACGGTTTTACAACGGGATTTGATAACGGTTTTACCTTCGGCCGATATCATCATCAATACTGTTCCGGCAGAGGTGCTAGGTAAAGAGGAATTAGTAAAGGTTCAACCGGAAGCATTGATTATAGATTTGGCTTCGCCGCCGGGCGGAACGGATTTTATAGAAGCAAAAAGACTAAAGCTGAAAGCGATTTTAGCTCCAGGTCTACCCGGTAAAGTCGCTCCCAAAACGGCAGGCAAAATACTGGCCTCGGCCATCCCTCGATTAATCGCGAATTTTAAGAACGGGGGTGGCTGAAAATGAGGTTTAAAGATCTCAAGATCGGATTTGGAGTTACCGGTTCCCACTGCACTATCGCCGAAGTATTACCGGTGATGAAACTTTTGAAGGACGAAGGAGCCCGAGTGACACCAATTTTGTCTCCAGCAGTTGTTAATAATGATACAAGGTATGGAACAGCCGAGGAGCTACTACAAAAAATTAACGATATTACCGGGGAAAAACCATTATTGACTATGGTAGAGGTTGAGCCGATCGGACCCAAAAAGTTATTTGACCTAGTGGTAGTAGCGCCATGTACCGGCAATACCTTGGCGAAGCTAGCTCTGGGGGTAAACGATAGCAATGTTTTATTGGCATGCAAAGCTGAATTAAGAAATAACCGTCCGGTAATAATCGCGATCTCTACTAATGATGGGTTAAGCGCTAATGCTAAGAATTTAGGGATATTGCTTAACCGGAAAAATATTTTTTTTGTACCCTTTGGCCAAGATGCGCCGGAAACTAAACAAGCTTCCTTGATCGCCAAGGTGAGTCTGTTGCCGGAGACTATTTTAGAAGCGCTGCAAAATCGTCAAATTCAGCCGTTACTGATCACTTATAACTAAAGGCCGGGGATTTCCGGTTTTCTGGCACTAGGATTTTGAATAGTTGAATTATTTGTTCTTCTGGCTTTTGGACTTTGGCTACTAGCTTATCGATGAATAACAGGCAGCCAACAGCCAAAAGCCAATTACCTGAGTTTAGATAGTGTTTAAATATAGTTGTCGGACAACTCGATACTTTGATAATTGGGGGCTTAATCATGCAGGTCATCGTTCAAAAATTCGGAGGAACATCAGTTGCCAAGCCGGAAGGCAGGGAACAAGTAGTCAAAAAAGTACAGGAAGCCCTCAACCAGGGTTATGGAGTAGTGGTAGTGGTATCGGCGATGGGCCGGGCCGGCGATCCTTATGCTACCGATACTTTAATCGGGCTGGCCCGAGGCGTCTTAAAGCATGTTAAGCCTAGAGAATTGGATCTATTGATGTCATGCGGCGAGAATATTTCTACAGTCGTAATGGTACAAACCTTAAAAACCCATGGGATCGAAGCCCAATCCTTTACCGGTGGGCAAGCAGGCATTATTACCGATCATAACTTTAATAATGCCCGAATTATCGAAATTAAACCCGATAATCTCTTCCGTTGTCTTGAAGAAGGGAAAGTAGCGGTGGTCGCCGGGTTTCAAGGAATAACTTCCGACGGTGAAGTGACAACCTTAGGACGGGGAGGCAGTGATACGACGGGAGCCGCTTTAGGAGTGGCTTTAAAAGCCGATGTGGTAGAAATCTATACTGACGTCGATGGAGTAATGACTGCCGATCCCCGCCTCGTCCCTCAAGCAAAACCGTTGGCGGAGATGACTTATAGTGAGGTCTGTGAAATGGCCCATTTGGGAGCGAAGGTAGTGCACCCTCGGGCGGTCGAGATCGCTATGGAAGGCCGGGTTCCGCTCCGAATCAGATCCACCTTCTCCGATAACTTGGGCACTTTAATTTGTGACGGGAATAACATCGCCCAGGTGGAAATTCGCAGCGATAAGGTGGTTACCGGATTAGCGCACATTTCAGAGATGGCATTGGTAAAAATACAATCGGACGAGGATATGAATAAAAACGGGCAAGTCTTGGAAGTCTTTCAACTAATGGCTAAAGCCGGCATTAGCGTGGATATGATTCAGGTGTCTCCTAACCAAATCGGATTTATCCTTAAAGAAGATTATTCGGACCGGGCGAGCGAGGTTTTGGCCGGTCAAGGTCTCCGAATTTCAGCTGAAAAAGGTTTTGCCAAAGTAGCAATAGTTGGTTCAGGTATGCGGGGAGTCCCCGGGGTAATGGCCCGAATGGTTAAAGGTTTGCAACGGGCGGGGATCTCCATCTACCATTCTACCGATTCCCATACTAATATAGCTTGTCTGGTGAAACGGGAAGAAATGTGCAATGCTTTGCAAGCTTTGCACGATGAATTTGAGTTGGCATAGAAAGGGGAGGATCGTAGTGGTGAAATTCGGTAAAGTGTTGACAGCAATGGTAACACCTTTTAATGAAAACTTAGAAGTTGATTATCAAAAAACTCAAGAGCTCGTAGTCCGGTTAATTGAATCCGGCTCCGATGGGGTGGTTGTTTGCGGTACAACCGGTGAATCGCCAACTTTATCGAAGCAGGAAAAGTTGAATCTTTTCCGGGCGGTGGTCGAAGCGATCGGGGGTAAAGGGACGGTGATCGCCGGCACCGGTTCATATAATACTGCAGAGAGTGTCGAGTTAACCAAGGAGGCTGAAAAAACCGGGGTTGACGGGCTTTTGTTAGTGGCGCCTTACTACAATAAACCTTCTCAAGAAGGATTATACCGGCATTTCAAAGAGATTGCCAGGTCTACTTCTTTGCCGGCGATTATTTATAATATTCCCGGCCGAACCGGAGTCAATATTAGTGTCGATACGATGGCAAGGTTAGCGGAGATTGAAAATGTGGTTGGAATCAAGGAATCTTCCGGTAACCTGGCCCAAGTAGGCGAAATTTACGAAAAGACACCTTCCGATTTTATGATTTACAGCGGCGACGATGCTTTGACTCTACCGATTTTAAGCGTCGGCGGGGTTGGCATTATAAGTGTGGCCGGACATATCGCCGGGCGTAAAATCAATGAGATGGTAACAGCTTATGAACAGGGCGAAGTCACTAAAGCGGCGAAAATCAACGCCAGTTTAGGGCCGCTTTTTAGGGCGCTGTTTATCAATACCAATCCGATTATGGTTAAAACCGCTTGTAATCTGGTGGGGTTAAAAGTGGGCGGCCTGCGTCTGCCGTTAGTGGAAGCGTCCGAAAGAGAAACTGAAATCATGCGGGAAGTGCTCAAGAATTTAGGCCTATTATAAATTGGGATTATTTAAAATTCTCACAACATTAACCAAGGTGAAGAATGCCTTGGTTATTTTTATCATGGGAAATAAGATATGCAAAGATGAAGAATACAGAAGACAGGAGATAGGAGCCGGAAGTATGGTTACCACGTAGTGGCTAACAACTACTTGTCGATCCACGTCAACTTATTTTCATAATTTCACTGGGGCAAACAGGAGGTTTGATTGTTTATTAAAGAATGATGTTTAATTGTTTCAAATGTTAGGGTAAGATATAATTGCCTAAAAAAATCAATGTTTTATTATTGCAATTTCATTACATTATCGGGAGGCGATTTGATGAGGCTTTTTAGTTCCAACGTTAAATGTAGTAAATTCGGTATTACCTGTTTTGCCCTGTTTTTTGTTTTAATGATCGCCCTTTCCAATGCGGGCGCCACTGCCCCTCAGACGACGGAGTTGGTTATCTTACATACCAACGATACTCATGGACATCCATTGAAATTTTTTGACAATCCAGCTCCCGATGTCGGCGGCTTACCGGCGCGGGCAACGCTGGTACAGCAAATCCGGAGTCAATATCAAAATGTACTGTTACTCGATGCCGGCGATTTCAATACCGGCCGTCCCGAGTCCAACTTTTTCAAAGCCGAACCGGAAATTATCGGCTACAATTACACCGGTTATGATGCTGTGACACTGGGAAATCACGAATTTGATAATTCCCCTGAAGTTTTAGCCAACCAAATGAAGTCGGCCAAGTTTCCTTTCCTCGCTACGAACGTGAAAAACGCGGCAGGCAAGAATATCGCCAAACCTTATATTATTAAAAAATATAAAGGTTTTAAAGTAGCCATATTTGGGTTAACCACCAAAACCTCTGA